>JAGVNX010000040.1 GCA_020053055.1 Candidatus Iainarchaeum sp. | reverse complement strand
GCCTTTTTCAAGGGACCTTGACAAGGAGCTTGAATGGATTTGCAGTTGCCTCGGATTTTTCGAGCCTATTGACAGGGAAAAAACTGCTTCCAATGTTTTCAGGGTTGTTGTCATGGCAACTGAAAACAAGCCTGTTTCCAGCACCCAGATTTCAAAAATCGTTAAAATGAGCCGTGGCTCTGTTATTAACCATTTGAATAACCTTCAAAGAAGCGGCCTTATTACAAGGCAGGGCAGGTTTTACCTGCCGAGAAGCAGAAGCATGTTCCGCACAATTGAGGAAATCCAGGAAGACATTGAAAGGGTTTTTGAAAAAATGAAAAAAACAGCAAGAGAAATTGACGAAGAATTCGGAATCAAAATCGAGGAATAATCCTGTTTTTTTAGAGCCCAGTTTTTAATGCTTCCTCAAGGCTTTTCTTTTTAAGAAAAGGTTTTTTTATGGCTTTGAAATTTCAGCATATTTTTTTTCCTGGCATTGTTTTTCACGAATTGTCCCATTATTTGGCCTGTGTTCTTGTCGGGGTTAAGGTTAAGGAAGTCAGGCTTTTTGATTCTGAAGAAGCGTTTGTCAGGCATGATATTCCAAGGGCCTGGCAATCTCCTGTTATCAGCATTGCGCCGTTTGTTGTTGGAACAATTCTTGGCCTTGAATTATTGGTTTTTGCTTTTGAACTGATTTCAAGAATGTTTCTGCTTTCTGTTTTGTTTTATTGGCTTGGCTTTTCAATTATTCTTTTTTCTTTTCCAAGCAGGATTGATGCAATGAACACTTTTGATATTGTTACTGGTTCCTTGAAAAAAAGGATTGTGCGCGGAAGCATTTTTTCAAGGTTTTTATGGCTTGTTTTATCGCCGTTTATTTTTTTTCCACTGGTTTTTTTAAGCGGATTTTTCCTTTTGTTTGACAAGTCTTCTGCCTTGAGATTTGTTTGGGCAGTGTTTTTGTTCGTTTTGAGCATTAATTCTTTCTTGCTTGTGCAATTGCTTGGTTTTTTGGATTTCTTGCTGAAAAGCTTTTTTGAATGGATTTTCAGTTCAAGGTGAAACGGTTTTGCTCTGGAAGTTTTTGGCGTGAATTGTTTTATATTTTAATTGCAGGATATTCTGGGTATAAACGAGGCGATTTTTTTTGTCAAGGGCTAAGAGTAATCAAAGATTTGGAAGGGTTTTTTCAAGGCCAAGAAAAAAAGCAAGGGCAATTGTTCAGCCAAAAATTGCAGCCCAGCACGTATTTGAAAGTGTAAGTGAGTTTAGGGGAAACTGCAATAATTTTCCATTTTTTTTTATAGCCAGGGAACGCATAGCGAAGGAACATCTGGTGAATCCTCATCGAAAAAAACTAGTTTTTATAAGATTTGCACGAAGTTTCCCTGCCTTGGAAGCAGAGCTTACTGAAGCACTTACTCGGATACACCATTCACAAGGCTCTCTTGAAGAGAAGATGGCTCAAAGGCCTTGGGGCAAATTATTTAGGGCATATAATCTAATGCGGCAATTGCTTTATGTGACTGATAAAGATGTAATTTTTAAAAAAGGGCCTTTGAAAGGCAAGGTAAACCCTTCGTACTTAGTAAGATAATTCTGGCAGCCCAATATTGTTTGAAACACACTGCTAAAATTAAACAGGGAATTAAGGCTAAAGCCAGAAACACTATTTTTTTATACTTCTTCGCCCTTATATTTGAACCATGAAAACTGCTTTGCATGAATTCCGGGATAGAAAAAATTTTTTATTGCTTGTGCTGGTTGAATTATTGCTGGCTGTTTTTGCAGTTGTTTCTTTTTTCAGCATTATTGGCTTTAATTTTTTTGAGGTTGTTAAAACAAGGCAATTCGCGTTTTCCTTTTCTCCGAATGTCTTGGATTCGGCTATTTTTATTTCAAGCGCAGTGCTTTTTGCAATTGTTTTTTTTACAATTAAAAAAAAGTTTCCTTTGCTTTACAGGGCTGAGCAAAACGCGTTTTTTGAAATCAAGGCGAGTGCCAGGCAAAAGGTTTCCAATGCAAAAAATGATCCGCGCCAAACGGCGCTTTTAATGATTGAGTTTTTTTTTGTCGTGGTTGTTTTTGTTTCTCTTTCAGCTTTTTTTGACCCTCAGTTTGAATTAATTCCCTGGAGCAAAATCGGAATGGTTCCGCCGACTACAACCATTTTCAATCTTGGAATAGCATTGCTTGTGCTTGCTGGATTTTACTGGCTTTATTCCAAAACAGCTTTTTACAGGCAGGAAAAACTAGTGCTGCAAAACAAAGGCACAAAAAAATAGGCCAAATTGAAATCTATGCCATTCGGCAGGAAAAATTTTTGGGAAGAAGTGCTTGTTCAATCACAAATCTTGGCATTGCAAATTTTCCTCGTTTGGAAGATATTTTTAAAGCCCGGAACATTAATTTTATTTGATTTTTATGGCGAAAAACGTAAGGCCCAGGCTAAGATTGATGAAAAAAATTGTGGTGCACAGGGCAGGATTGTTTAACCCTGTTTTTTCCCGGCATTTCAGGGAATATCCTTCTGAAGAAATTATTGCTTCTTGCCATAAGCTTAAGCGAGATTTGAAGGCAAAAAAAGTGAATTGGCTTGCTGTAAGGGTAATAGGCGATTATTTGCAAAGTTTTGTTTCTAGTTTTGGCGAGGTTGATGCGTTTCTGAAAAAATTGGTAAGAAGCAGAATGCGGACAGGGGAAAAGCTGAGCCTGCAAGAAGAAGCAGTAATAAGGAGGCATGCAAGGTTGCGGGATAATCTTCTGCCAAGGGTAACTGAAGTTCTTGAATTCTTAAAGAATAGAAAAAGAAATTAAGCCCTAATTGCAAGTGCTGCATTTTTTTTAACAATTTTTTAACAGGAAGAATCAGAACAAGTCTTGCATTGCTTCTTCTATGTTTGTGACTTCTTTTATTTCAATGTTCCAGCCCTGTTGCTTTGCATAATCATTCAAATTAAGGGTTTTTGTAACATAAGTTGTCCTTTCAATTATAAAATTGCCGCGTTCCTGCCTTGTAATTTTTGGTTCGTAATATGAAATTGTGCTTTGCCCTTTTGGAACCAAAAACAGTGTTTTGCCATTTTCCGCACAGGCGCCAAGCTTTTCAATTATGCCTCCAATCTGCCCAATGCTTCCATCAGTATTGATTGTGCCTGTAATTTCAACATTGTTTTTGATTGTTTTTCCTTTTATTGCTGCAATTGTTGCCGCTGTAATTGCTGCTCCCGCGCTTGGGCCTCCGACAAGCCGTGCATTCCCTGCTTCAATTGAATAAATTACATCGGAATTTTTAAGGCTTGTTTGTGTAAATGCTTCCGCAACTGCTTTGGCTGTTTCCGCTGACTGCTGAGTATCAGGCTCAACAAAGGGATTCAGTGAAAACAGCACTCTTCCCTGCCCTGGCTGTATTTCAACAGTGGCAGTGTTTATTATTCCAGTGTTGTCCTGCGAGTTTACTGCAACAATGTCAATTGATGCGGAAAGAATTTTTTGCGGTGCAAGCGGCAAAATAACTGCGCCTGATTGGTTTGGCACAGCATTAAAATAATCCGCACTAAAAAAACCAAGCGAAAAAGTTGCAACCAGCAATACAAACAAAACAGCCATTTCAAGTTTTTTCATCATAAAAACCATTTTTGATAAATAAGCCTTGTAATAAATACTCTTCCAAAAAATTATTTTTAAACCTATTTTTTTGATTATTGTACTGCGTGAACTACCTGCCGCTGAAGCGGCAGGCGTCCTGGTTCATGGACAAAGCTGTTGCTTTGTCTTCACAGGCGTTACTTTGGGCAGTTCCTGCCCTAGCTTTTTCAAGTATAACTTTTGCAGCATTTAGGTCGCGGTCCATTGAGAGATTGCATGAAGGGCAATTATGCATTCTGTCTCTCAGGGTTTTATCTGATAATGTTCCGCATTTGCTGCATTGTTTTGTTGTGTTCTTTGGGTTTACAAGCATGACTTTGCAACCGGCGCTTTCAGCCTTGTAGCGTAGCATGCTTGTAAACATTGACCATCCTGCGTCATGGATGCTTTTGCCAAACTGTCTTTCTGCCATTTCTTTTGATGCAAGCTCTTCCATTGCAATAAGGGAATACGTTGATGTTAACCTGTTTGATAGCTTGTGCAGGAAATCTTTTCTTGCGTTTGCAATCTTTTCATGCAGGACAGCAAGTCTATGCTTTGTCTTTCTCCTGTTTATTGAGCCTTTCCTGGACTTTGACAGAGTCCTTTGCAGGGTTGCAAGCTTGTTTTCATACTTCTTCAAGTGCCGCGGGTTGTCTATAACTGTTCCATCAGAAAGAGTTGCAAAGGACAACAACCCAAGGTCAAGACCTACTTTATCCCCGTTGTTTACATTATGTTGCATTTCCTGCTTTGTGGTAAAAATAGCAAACCATTTTCCGCTTGGCTCGTGTTTCAGGCTCATTGTCTTTATTTTGCCTTTTATTTCCCTGTGCTGCCTGATTGCTATATCACCGAACAACGTAACCTTTAGTTTCTTGCCTAGTCTGAAGCCGCTCTGCGGATAGTTCAACGATTTCATCCTGTCAAAACTCTTGAACCTGGGAAAGCCTCCTTTCAAACCTTTTTTCTTCATCTGCATTTTGTGTTTAAGTGCATCAAGCAGTCTGTCAACAAGCTCCTGACCGACTTGCGAATACAAACCAGTATCCTTCACAAACTGTCTCAGAGCTTTTTTTGTTGGGAACTTTCCATAATCAGTATACATCCTCTGCGTATGTTCAAGCATCTCATTCCAGAGATTCTTGCTTATGCCAAGATGGCTGCACATAGCCTTATCCTGAACCTTACTTGGGTAAAGTCTGAACCTGTATGAACGCATCATACAGTGATTGCTTATTCGCCTTATAAAAATTTTTTGGAGGTAGACTTCCGCTAATGATTAAAATTATACCCAAGTGATTTCAACATTGTCTGTTCTTTGCCTTGGCAGGATTCTTGTTTCCAAAATTTCTTGTTTTATTCCTGCTTTGTGTTCCACTATTCCAAGCCATGAAATCATTGCGCCGTTATCTGTGCAGACTCCGAAAGGCGGCACCAATAATTTTGCTCCGCGTGCATTGCACATTTCATCCATCATTTTGCGCAGGGCTTTGCTTGCAGCAACCCCTCCTGTCAGAACAAGCTCTTTTCTTTCAGTATGCGCAAGAGCCCTTTCCGAAACTTCTGTTAATTCCGCAAAGGCAGTGTGCATTAAACTGTAAGCCAAGTCTGTTTTGTCAGCTTTGCCGATTTTTCTTTCTGCAGCTGTTTCCAGGCCTGCAAAAACAAGGTCCATTCCTTTAACACTGTAGGGCAGTTCAATGTAATTTTTTGCCTGAAAGTACATTTCGTCAATTTTTGGCCCTGCGGGAAAACCAATTCCAAGGCTTCTTCCAAAAGAATCCAGGAGGTTTCCGATTCCAATGTCAAGGGTTTCTCCATAAACCCTGTATTTTCCGCTTTCATAGCCGATTATCTGCGTGTTTGCCCCGGAAGCATAAACAAAAATTGCTTCTTTTGCATTAGTAATTTTTTTTGCAATTTCAACATGCGCAACGCAATGGTTCACTCCAATCAAAGGTTTTTTGTTTCCAAGCGCCAGGGCTCTTGCAGCCACTGCCCCGACCTGCAAGCAAGGCCCCAGGCCCGGGCCAATTGAAAAACTGATTAAATCAATGTCTTTGATTTTCAAATTGGCTTTTTGCAGTGCTTCTTCAATAACAAGCCGTGCATTTGAATAATGCAAATCAGCTGCTTCTCTAGGATGAATTCCCCCTGTTTCGCTTACATAGCTTTTTTTTTCATTTGCAAGAATGTTGCACTGGTTCTGGCTGTCGCTGACTATACCGACACCAAAAGTATCTCCGCCTTAAATTTAGAGTGCGGTACTTTCAATGCCAAGGCATACAATGCCTTCTTTTTTGCTTTCCATTTTTTTCTTCCTTCTGTTTATTGATTTTGTTCTAATTGCTACTCCGTCTTCATCAAGAATTTTTTCCATTAATTTTGTTCCAGTTATCCCTGCTTTTATGTTGTCATCAACTTTTTTTCCCAGCCAAGCAGGAAAGTGGCCTATTATCCTTTTGGCATTAAACAATTTAATTACTTTCTGATAGCGATAACTTTTGACCTCTGGGCTAAATAATGGCAATTCAAAAGCATCTTTTATGCTTACTACAAGACACCACAAGCCAGTTTGGGTTATCAACCACCTTCTTGTTCTTACTCCTAAAGAATCAAATATTTTTTCTATTAAATTTGTATTTGGGTGTGTTATTACTGCGGCGTGTTGTGCACTTAAATCCACAAATCCATCAGAATCTGCAAGGCCTTGCAGAAAGCATATTCTAAACTCTCTAGGCACAGTCAATAACCAGTCTGCTTTAATTTTGTCATAAGTTGTTCTTCCATTATCCTCAAGCCCTAAACAGGCTTTGAATACCCATTGAATTAAGGGGGAAGATTGTGAAATCCAAGTATAGAATGGGTTTGTATTACATTTTCCTGCAGGGCAATTTTTGCATTTTTTCATTCTCAAACCCAAGACATTGGCACACAAACTTGTAAACTCGCCAAGAAGTTCATTGCTTTCGTGTGCAGTTGTCAAACGGATTGTTATGCACCTCGTTGTCCTGTTTTTTCTTTTGATTGCTGGCTTACTAGAATCGCCAATAAGCATTCCTAAAAGATATGCAAAAAGAAGTTCTTTTTGTTCAGCTGTTTTAATGCCAAATTTTTTCTTTAATACTTGAAAGTTTTCTATTTCTTTCAATTGATTCAGTGCATATTCCACTTCTTCAAAAGCGTTTATTTTTAGTGGAACTTGAACCCAAGGCCCAGTAAATAACCCGCCTCTTGTAGAGTTTATGGAAAGCCATTGGCAACCCTTTTTGGGTTTGCCTATTTTTTTATAATGTTGAAAAAGCCTAATGACAAAAGGAATGTTTTTGCCAAAAAGCCATTTTTCAATTGTGTGTTTTGGCAAATTAGTAACGTCTGCAATTGCGCTTGCAAAGTTTTTTTGTTTTCTTAATTCAATTGCTCTGAAAAAATCCGAAAATTTTTTCTTTTCTTTTTCATCGAAATGCATTTCGTAAAAATAATCCAAAAAAGAAAAATCCTCTTGCATTACAAAAATCTGCTTTTCAAAGGCTTAATCTTTTCGAATCCAAATTTCCCCTAATCAAATTTTATTTCTCCGTTGCTTCACAGCTTAAACAAATCATTGCAATTCCTTCATTATTTTTTGCGTAACAAATTCAATAATTTTTTTGTTTTATTCAAATCATTTGATTCAATAATTTTTATGGCCTTCGTGTTTTTCGGGCATCTTTGGCAATTTTTTTTCGAAGTTTTTTGATAGCATCCTTGAAAGAGTAATGGTTAGGATTTAAACCGCGTCTTTGTAACTGGCCTATTCGAAGCTGTGAGGGGTCTATGTGTTTAACCTGTGAGACAGTTGGATGTTGTTCTCTGAATTTTTGAAGCACGCGGTATTCCAATAACTGTGCAATGCCTTTTTTTCCAAGCCATAGGTCGGTGCGTGGAAATGGGTTATAGCAAACCCAACAAGCTTTGTTGCCTTTAGGGTTTTTTTTGAGAGTCATCGTTCCCAAATGGCAACCAACAATATAAGGTGATTCCTGAATCGTTTTTCGAATTGTTTGGTTTGTTAAGAATTCTTTGGATGGAATTCCTTTTTCGATCCGAAAGTCTGCGAAAAGAGGCGTTCCAGCCTCTTTATTGTATGTGATTTTGATTCCAATTTGCTTTGCCATTTTTTCACTTCTTTTTCAATGCTTTTTCAATTTCTTTTTTCGTTATTTTTCCTTCTCTTAAAATTTTGTGTTCGATTGCGGAATAAATCGTGCTTGCTTCTCTTTTTGGAAGTTTTCCTGCGTCAATTATCAAATCTACTCTGCCGTAAAATTTTTCAATCAGTTCTTTTGAATCAAAAATTGCGGGTTCTCCGTGCAGGTTTGCGCTTGTTGCTGTAATCGGCCTTCCGAATGCTTTGCATAATTTTCTTGCGAATTTATTGTCCGGGACCCTGAATGCGATTCCGTTTTTTGCAAGGTTTTTTGGAACATTTTTTTCAGGCGCAATTATTGTAAGCGGGCCTGGAAAGAATTTTTTTGCAAGAATTTTTGCTTCTTGGTTTAGCTCGGCAATGCTTTCTGCCTGTTTCAAGTTGGCAACTATTACGCTTATTGGCTTGTTGTCAGGCTGTTTTTTTGCTTTGTGCACTTTTTTAATTGCTTTTTCGCTTAATGCATCTGCGCCTATTCCGTAGCTTGTTTCTGTTGGAAAAATAATTACCCCGCCTGTTTCAAGGGTTTTGGCTGCTTTTTTCAAGGCGTTTTTTTCATTTTTGCAGAGTTTTTCAATTTTAGCCATTTTTTCACGTTTATGCGCTGTATACCAGTATTATTGCAAAGAAATTGTAAAAAATGTGTGCAAAAATGTTTGGCATCAAATTTTTGTTTTTCATAAAAAATTTTGCCAGTACGATTCCCAGGAAAAATGTTCCTATTATCTCGGCAATTGACCCGTATGAAAAGTGTATGCAGGCGAATGCGGCTGAACTGAAAATTATTCCGATTTTTTTTGCGAGAAAGCCCCTGAAAAAAATTTCTTCGGCTGTTACTCTCACAATTAGCATGTAAAAAAGAAGCAGGATGCTTTGTGATTTTAGAGAGTCTATTTTTTGGAAGATGTTTTGGCTGTCGTTCAAGCCGATTAAAACAAGCAGCAGGGAAATAGTTATTGAAACCGCAATCAGGATAAGCAGGAGTTTTGTTGTTTCCCGGAAAAAAAATTTTGCCCCTGTTTTTTGTATGCCTAATTCTGCAAGAATTTTTTTGAATTCAATTTTTTTTGTTTTTCTTGCAATGAAGATGATTGGAAAAAAAACTAGGAAAAAATCTATTAAAAAATTTATGAGAAAATAATTCATTTTTTCCACTCGGTATAACCGCACTTTCCGCAGGTAAACCTGTCTTTGTGTGTGGCCATGAAGACGCCCGGGCCGCATTTTGGGCAGTAGCGGTTTTTCCTTTTCACTGTTTCGCCGCTTACTTCAAAAAGGGCTTGTTTTGTCTTCTTGTTTTTTTTCGTTTCTTTTTTCACTGTTTTTTCTTTTTCAGCCATTTTTAATCACGTTCCAAAATTGAATTTTTTTTTATTTTTTAGTTTCTTCTTTTTTGGCGGGGGCTGTTTCTTTATTTGTTTTTTCTTCTTTTCCTTTTTTTATGCCCGCGCTTTTATTAATCAAATGGTTTAATTCTGTTTTTTTCAATTTTTCTTCGTTTTCGTAGGCACGCGCTTTTCCTGTAACTTCTGTTGAGCCGAAGTGTGTCATTATTTTTTCTATTATCACGAGTTCTGGCTTTGATGCGATTAGCGCGGCTATTTTTTCCCGTATTTCTTTTCTTGTCGGAGTTGTTTTTGATTCTTTTACTTCAAATTCAATTTCTTCCCTTTGTAATGCGGGGTTTTTTTGTTTTTGTGTTATCCTAATATCCATTTGTATCACCAGTCACCAAAATTGTTTTTTTTTTAGAAAATTGTTGCTGTTATTGTTTACCTGCTTAAGCGCAGTGCATATTTTCCCGGGTTTGTTATGGCTTTGTGTTTTGCGATTTCGCTTTTTTCAGGGTCTATTATCATTACATAGCCCTGCCAGAAGGTTGTGAATACAGTGCCTTTGCATAGGGGGCATTCTTTTGAGTCTTCAACTATCAATTTGCAGTTTCTGCAAGCTTTTTCTTTGGCCATTTTTAATCACATTTCCCCACGATTTCAAGCAGTCAAATATTGCTTCAATGTTTCTCTGCTTGAAATCGTGCCAAGGCTTTTGAAAGCAAGCTTTTAGCACTTGCTTCAAAAAGCTTTTTTTTTTAATTGTGCCTATTTTTTTTCTTTTGTTTCTTTTGGCATTTTTATTCTGCCCTTGTCAGAGTATTTTTCTTTTGGCTTTGTTTTTTCCCTGCTTGGCGTTTCTATGCTTATTTTTTGCCATTCTTCTTTTCCAAGGAAAGGCTGCCTCATTGTAAGGCCGATTTTTGAATTTTGGATATTGCCTTTCAGGGAAATTGTTACTATGCGTGCCAATACCTCGTCGTTTGCCGTGAGTTTCACTCTTGTTTTTTTGCCTGTAAAGCCGGGCAGTTTGGCATCATAGGTAATGTAATCGTTTATTATTTGGCTTACGTGGACAAGGCCGTCAATCGGGCTGAATCTTATAAATGCCCCGAATTCTGTTACTTCTGAAACAAATCCTTCCACTAGTTCGTGCATCAATGGCTTGAAAACCAGTATTTCCAATTCTGTTTCAAAGTATGCTGCCCCGTCTCCTGGAACAATTTTTCCTTTTCCAATATTGCCTGTTGAAATCACTGCTACAATAAGGCCGAGGTCTTCGTCAATGAGGCCTTCGTATTCTTGCTGCACTATTTTTAGGATTGTTGAATCGAGTTTTTCTCCAAATTCTTTTGGGGGAACCCGCACTTTTTCTTTTATTTTTACCAAATAATACATTTACTCACCCTGCCATCAAAAACACTTTTTTTTTTGAATTCAAATTAAAAATTTTAATTTTTTGAGAATAAAAGGTTTTTTGCCTTATTCGAATGCAATAAACCGTTTTTTTTTCAAGAATATATGGTTGCCAAACACTTTTATTTTTTTTCTAAGCTTCTTGTCATTGGTTGCTATTATTATTCCTTTTGCAGCCAGTTTTTCAAGGCATTCATCTGCATTTTGTGCCCGGATATTTGCCTCTTTCACATTATTTTTTTTAATTATTTCCAATGCCAATTCAGCATTTTTTTTCATTGCCCTGTTTTTTTTTGCAAGTTTTTCCAGTTCTTCAATGCTTTTTTTTGTCACGATAAAATTAATGTTGCTTCCGAACAGGTTTTTTGCCTGGCTGAAAATGTCTATTTTGAATTGGACGATTGCTAGAATCATGTTTGTGTCTAATGCAATAATCTTATTTTTCTGGTGTTGCGTAGCCAATCAGCCTCCATCGCCCGCTTTCTTTCCTGCTTAGCGCGATTTTTACGTTTTTTTCAATGATTGCCGGGGTTCGCAAGTCTACTTCCAGAACATTGTCTTTTTCCCGGATAATTGTTCCAAGTGTGGTCATTGCCCCTATTGTTAGCACCAATACGTCATTTGTCCTGATTTTTTTGTCAATATTTGCAACAATCCTTTCAATGAAAGTCATTTTCAAAAAAACTTTTTTTGTGGGCAATGGCATTAATCCTGGCAGTGCAATTACCTGGCCTCGCATCCTGTCGTTTTGTGTCAGGCTTGGGTCAAGCATTGTGCCGATTCCTATCAAGCCGCCGGGTTTTGCCTCGTTTAGCTTTCCGGCTGCACAATTAAGGCTTTGCACTGTTGTCAGAATTGATTTTCCATCAATGCCCGGAGTGATTTCAATTTTGTCTCCGATTTTTATTGTGCCTTCAATTATTGAGCCTCCAATAACCCCTCCTTTCAATTCTTTTATTTCTGACCCTGGCTTGTTGACATCAAAGCTCCTTATGCAATATGCTTTCAATGGTTTTTTGATTTCAAATTCTGGGGTTGGAATTGTTTTTTCAATCATTTCAATCAGCAAATCAAGGTTTATTCCCAGGTGTGCTGCCACTGGGATAATAGGCAAATTTTCAAAGCCCTGTGATTTTAGAAATTCTTTTATTTGTTTTTCGTTTTCCAATGCCTGTTTTTTGTCAACCAAATCAATCTTGTTCTGTGCAACAACAATGTTCTTTATGCCTGCAATTTTTAATGCTGCCAAGTGCTCTATTGTCTGTGGCTGGGGGCAGTTTTCGTTGGCTGCAATTACAAGAATTGCCCCTTGCATCAGGGTTGCACCGCTCAGCATTGTTGTAAGCAGTGTTTCGTGCCCCGGAGCATCAACAAAGCTTATTACTCTTAGTTTTTCCATTTTGGAATTGCATGCGCTGCAAACAGGCTTTAGGGAGTAGGCCTCGCTGCCCTTGCATTTTGGGCATTTGTAAAAGGTTGTGTCAGCATATCCAAGCCTTATTGAAATTCCTCTTTTCAGCTCCTCGCTGTGGGTTTCAGTCCATTTTCCAGTAAGCGCCTGTGTCAAAGAGGTTTTTCCGTGGTCAACATGGCCGATCATTCCAATGTTTAAAACTGCCTGTTCCGCTTTGTTTGTATCACTTGCTTTTTTTTTCTCCTGGTTTTCCCTAGTTTCTTTTTCAGAAGGGCTTGCTTTCGCTGGTTTTTTTTTCGTTTCCCCAAATGTTTTTTTTGCGGTCAAAATATTTTCCCTCTGTTTTCCTTTATCTTTTTGATTTGGACTTTATTTTTTTCGCTTCTTTGGCAAGTGCAGTGTTTCCAACATTTTCCAATGATTGTTTTACCATTTGTTCTTTTATTGTTTCCTTTTTTTCCTCTATTTTTTGCTTTGGAATCAATTGTTCAAAAATCTGCATATCCCCGGCTTGCGTAATTACAAGGTTTAATTGTTGTGTTTCCGGGCTGATAATGTTGCCCCGGATATTTTTTCTTTTCATCTGGCCGCGTATTGTTGTCCTGAAGCCGATTCCTTTTTTTAGCAGTGCTTTTTTTCTTGCAGTGCCCTGCATTTTTGGTTTCATTGGAAAGCCCTGTTTGTCGCTTCCGCCAGTGATTTTTGCCTTGAAACCGGGCAATCCCAGGTTGTCAAGGTTTACTTCTTCGCCGATTCTTCTGTTGAGAAAAACTGGTTCCTCTGTTTTTTTGTTTGCACTTCTTCCGCTTTTTGGTTCTGCAATAACAATATTCATTCAATCGCCTCTTTTCTTTTTTCTTTTTGCAATTCTAATTTTTTAATAAATTCAACCAATTCAAATTCTTCGCTTGAAAGGAAATTGCTTAATTTTTCAAATTCCAAAAAATTTCTTTTTGGAATAAAGGTTAATAATTCTTCTCCCTGCTTAAGGTTTCTGCCTATTACTGCGCCTTTCACTGAAATGGCAACTTCCTGGTTTTTTTTGGCTTCTTTAACAGATTCGTTCTGTGCTTGTATTGCTTCAAGCCTTCCGATAATTTCGCCTTTTTCGTTCATTATTTCAACGCCAGGCCTTATGCAGCCCTGCAGGATTTTCACGCCAAAAATTGCAGGCTCGCTGTTTCTGAAAATGAACCCTTTCATGAAAATCATGCGGGCTGGCAAAACAACACATTCAAGTATTTTTCTTCTTTCAGCTTCTTTTATTTCTGAAATCCATTTTTGGTAATCATTAATAACGTTGTAAATCACGTTTCCGGAAAAAATTTTTATTTCCCTTTTTTTTGCTTCTTCTTCCGCTCCTTGTTCAATTCCAACGTTGAACGCAAAAACAATGGCTTCAAACGGTTTTTTTTCCTTTACAGCCAATGCTTCCATTATGTCTCTTCTTGTTATATCGCCAACATCGGCAATTTTTGGCTTCAGGCCTTGTTTTTCAAGCAGCAAAACCATTGCTTCAAGGGCGCCGAGGGTGTCTGCTTTCAAAACTATTCCTTCTGTGTGAGTTTCAATTTTTACTTCTGCAATTTCTTCGGCAATCATTTTTGCTTCGTTCCCGGTTTTTACTGCCATTATGGGGGCTCCGGCTAGGGCATCAGCCAATTCCGGCGCAGCAATTTTTACGCCTGCTGCTGCATGAACTTCTTTTACGGAAACAAATTTTTCCGCTGTCTGCCCGATTTGTTCCATTGCAGGCGGTTTTAACAATGCCCTGATTTTTGTTTCAATTACATGGTGTTTTCCGCCAAGGGCAATTTTATCGTTTACTTTCAGTTCGCCGTCATAAAGAATAATGTCAATTGTTTTTCCAAGCCCGCGTTCTTCTTTCACTTCCAGAATTGTTCCCTTTCCTGCAACAGTTTTGTCAATTGTCAACCGGGTTTTCAAAAATTTTTGGCTTAATCCTGCCAAGAGCATCAGCACTTCCGGCAGCCCTTCGCCTGTTTTTGCGCAGGTTGGCACTATTGGAATTTGTTTTGTGAAATCATTGCACCTGTCAAATCTTTCTGATTGAAAGCCGCATTCAAACAATTTTCCGACTAATGCATAAATTTTTTCATCAAGCAATTTTTTTGCATGTTCGCCCTGATTCTCAATGTTTTTTGAAAATTCTTCTTTTTTTGATTCATAGCCCTGAATCAAATCTATTTTATTTGCGGCAACAATGAAAGGAACCTTGAACCCGCGCAAAATTTCCACGGCTTCAAAGGTTTGCTGCTGCATTCCCTGGTTAATGTCAACAACTAATACGCTCATGTCTGCAATGCTTCCTCCGCGTTTCCTCAGGTTGGAAAATGCTTCGTGCCCAGGAGTATCAATAAACAGCAATCCCGGAATTTCAATTTGAAAACCATATTCTTTTATTAAATTTCCCGAAATTTTTTCAATTGCGCTTATTGGCACTTCTGTTGCGCCTATGTGCTGGGTAATTGCACCGGCTTCTTTTTCAACAATTGTGCTGCCCCGTATCATGTCCAAAAATTTTGTTTTTCCGTGGTCAACATGGCCAAGAACAGTTACAATTGGTTGCCTTACCGCCATTTTTTCCCAATCCTAATCCAAGCCAGTTGAGCCAAATCCACTGTTGCCTCTTTTTGTTTCGTCAAGGTTTTCAACAATTTCAAATTCAGGTTTTTCAATTTTCTGAAAAACCATTTGCGCTATTTTCTTGTTTTTTTCAACAACAAAAGCTTTTTTGCCGTGGTTGACAAGAATAATGCAGATTTCCCCTCTGTAACCAGAGTCAATTGTGCCAGGCGTATTTACAATGCTTATTCCAAAATTCAAAGCCAGCCCGCTTTTTGGCCTTACCTGCGCTTCAAAGCCATTGGGAAAAGCAATTGCCAAGCCTGTTTTCACAAGCCTTATTTCGCCAGGCTTTATTGTGCAGGATTCAACTGAATAAAGGTCAACACCGCTGTCTCCAAGATGTTCCAATTTTGGGATTTTTGCTTCCGGGCACAATTTTTTTACCAAAACCTTCAACAAAAACAACTCCATTGTTCCTGCTTATTTAAGCGATTTTTCATCCTTTGAATAAATCCAGTCAAAATTCATTTTCTGGTATTCGTGCAATTCTTCTGCCTTGAAAAATCTTTCAATTTCTTTTTGCGCTGTCTCTGTGCTGTCTGATGCGTGCACGAGGTTTGACTGGTTGCTTACGCTGAAATCCCCCCTGATTGTTCCCGAAGGCGCTTCCCTTCCCTGTGTAGGGCCAATCATTTTTCTCACAACTTCAACAGCTTGTTTGCCTTCAATCACAAGAAGAATGCTTGGAATGCTTGACATGTATTTTATGATTTCTTCATAGAAAGGCTTGTCTTTCAAGTGGGCATAATGGTCTTTCAATTTGTAGGGGTGCAATTTTTCCATTTTCATTGCCACTATTTTCAGGCCTTTTTCTTCAAGCCTGGCAATTATTCTTCCAATCAGATCCCTGTTTACCGCATCAGGCTTTATGATTACTAGGCTTCTTTCCAATTAAAATCACCTTTCTCAGATTTTTTTCCTGCTTGCCCATTTTTTGTTTGCTGGGTTTCTCTTTAGCTTTGTCAGGTTCATTCTGCATTTCCTTGAGCAAAAGAAAAGCGCTGTGCCTTCTTTTTTCACAAACATCATGCCTGTTCCGGGCTTCAATTCTGTTCCGCAAAAACTGCAATTAACCATTGTTCCACCTTCTTTTGGGAGCCAAATCAATTTGTGTTAGCAAATTGTTTTTTCCCAAGCTTCCTTAAAAAGCCAAATGTTTTTTGAGGCATCATAAAAGCGAAGCTTTTGTAATGTTCTTTCCAAGAAAAGGCTTTTGCAAAGCAACCAATTTGCGCTAGCAAATTGTTCTTTTCCCAGGGCTTTTCTTCCTTGCAAAGCAAAGCTTTGCGAGGCCACGCAACCTTTTTGGTTTTGCATGGTCCAAGAAAAGGCTGAACTGCAATTGACCATTTTCAGCGCCTTTTTTTACCTGGCTTTGATTTCCTTGGCTTCTCTTTCAGTGCTCAAAAGAACCACAACATCTCCTTTTTGCACATTGCCTTTGATGTTTCGCCTTTTGACCCGCCCTTTTTCTGGCCCGTCAAGGATTCTGCACATTATCTGGATAATTTCTCCGTGAACTCCTGTTCTCTTCATTATTTCAACGATTTCAGCTGGTGTTCCCTGTTCCATTCAATCCACCTTTTTTTTATTTTTCCAAGGCTTTTGGAAGCGAATTGTTTTTGATAAAACTTTTGAAAGCGAGGCAAAAGCCGAGTGCTTCAAAAGTTTTGAGCGCTTCAAAAGGCTTTTTTTTTATTTCCTCAATTCTGAAATTGCCTTGGCAATTTCGCCTAATTCTTTTTTTGAGTCTCCCTCGTCGACAATAGCAATTGCTGCTGTTCCGACTGCAATTCCTGCTTTTTCGCCGAGCTCTTTTTTTGTTTTTACAAAGCTGTAGGGAATTTTTTTTTCATCGCAGATTAGGGGAATGTGCATTGCTACTTCTGCAGGATTGACATCTTCTGCAATAAGAACCAGTTTTGCATCTCCTCTTTCCACTGCTTTTGTAACTTCATTTATTCCGATTCTTACTTTGCCTGTTTTCTTCGCTTTTTCAAGCAAAGAAAACTGTTGTTGGGCAATTTTTTCTGGAACTGAAAATTTTGCTAACGCCATTACAAGCACCTCCATAAGCGCGTAACTGCCGTTTGGTGGCAGCGCTTCATTTTTCATAGGTGAAAAACAAGCTATGTCAATTTAATTATGTATAACTTAGGATTGTTTATTATATAGATTAATTAGAGTTGGGAATATTTAAAAAGCTGACGAATTTTGGCTCTGTCGCATCTGCTGGTAGCAAATGAAACGCCTGTTTTCCCCTGCATTTTTAAAGAAAAAATCTGGCAATTGCAGGCAGTATAAACGCGCCCATTATCCTTATTGCAAATGCCCCACTATCATTGTCAGGCTTGTTTGCGTCCAGCCAATGTTATAATTATTTCTTGTATATTTTGTCGTGATGGTCGTAGTCTTCTATTGTTACTTTTTTTTCTTTTTCGTTGATTGAATATACAAGCACAAAAGGCCCGTAAGTATGGACCCTTCTTTTTCCTTGCATTGGTTTTTTTAGTGGTTTGAATCTGTAGGGGTTTTCAAGAATTTCTTTTATCTTTCTTTTTACTGTTTCTTCTTGTACTGGGTCTTTCTTTGCTATTTTTTCAAATATTCTGTCAACATGTTTTCTGGTTTCCAAAAAGAATGCCAATGAAATCATCTCTTGCGAAGTTGCTTGAAATAGCTGTCAATATCCCTGATTTTAATGGTTTTTTCTTTCTCGATTTTCCTGAGTTTTTCTATGTATTCCGGCCTAAGTTCGGGTTCAAGCAGTTCTTCTTCGTAGTCTGCAGCCATTTTGTTTATGGCTTCGCTTTTGTCATTCAAACCATATTTGGCTTTGACTATGTTAATTACCCTGTTGGCATTTTCATCAAGCTTCACAATCGCAGTAGGCATATTATCACCATACTAATATGGTATTAATACGGAATTAAAAAGGCTTTTCTTTGCCTTGCAAGGAAAACCCTGGAAAAGAAAGCATTTTTCTTTGAAAAATGCAGGTTCGCTTTGCTCACAAGCAAAAATTCTGCCTAAACTCGAAGAAAGTGCAAGCCCCTATTTTTGCTAATTTTTGTTCAGGACTTGCGCAGGCGTCCCAATGTCCTTCTGTTCTTTTTTCAGTCCAGAAAGTTGCTTCCCGCGTGCGTTTTCGTTCGCGGTATTTTGGGCTTCGCAAAGTTCCAAGCAGCTTTCCGCGCCGGACAATTGGGTTTCGGGAACCGCGGCTTACTCTTAAGGGGCCAGATACATATCTTGGCATTCTTTTCATCTCCTGATTTGAAATGCAATTATTTAATTTTATTTTTTTTGTTTTTGAATTGCAAAATCATTCTTTGCTTTTTGCGTACTCGTTGATTCTTTGGAAGCAGGCATCAGTTTCTTCTTGCGCTTTTTTTGAACCATACAAATCAATTTTGTCCATGCAGCTATTTGATGTTAACAACTCTTCTTTTGTAGTGATTTCTGGGCAAAAAGCAAGTTGAATATTTAGAATTGTAAGATTAAGCCCCAAAAGTACTGAATTTTCATTTTTTATGTTTTGTGTGAATGCCTTGATGCTTTTTACTGCAGAAAGGCAGCTTTGCTTTATCTCTAAGTTTGGAGAAAATTTTTCAACGCACAATTCTGCACTTGATACGCAAGGCTTGAATGCCTCATTTATTTCCTGCTCTGTAAGATCTGGGTTCCCAATTCTATATGCTGTTACTAATGGCACTTCAATTATAACTGCCATGCCTTCATTGCCGCCTTCTGCAAAATATATTACTTCCTGTTTCTCTTTCTCGCCTTCAAAATAAAAATAGACGAGGCTTGCAGCAGCCAGCACAACAATTATCATGGCAACAATTTTTTTCTTGGAAATCATCCACAAAAACAGGCAGTTTTTGTATTTAAGATTAACTCAAAATTTGTGGTTCCCAAAGGCATTTGCTTTTGTGTTATTGGTGCGCCCAGAATAATGTTGCCTTGTTTTCTTTTAATTGGTCTATTCTGCAGTAGCCGAATTTTTCAAGGTAAACAATTTCCCCTGTTTTTTTGTCTATTATTTTGTTGTCAACAAAGCCTGCAATCATTCCTTTTGGAGTCCATATTTCCGTGTCAATGCTTTGCTCTTCAATAAGCCAGTGAATCACTGGGAATTCTCCGGGTCCTTTTCCAAGGCATTCTGCAAATGCCTGCAACGGGTCTTTTTTTACAATGCGCACATTGTAAGCATTTCTTATGCGTGCAATTTTTCCAATTTCAATTTTTTCCAATTCTGTTTTGTCAACCAAAAAAGTTTGGGAGCCTTGTTTTAATTCAAATTCTTTTCCATCGATTTCGGCAATGATTTTTTGTGAAAATCCCACGTCAAGCCTTATTGGTTCCGTTAAAAAAGCGATTCTTTCAGCGCTTGCAACAAATTTTTTGTTCAAATCAGCCAATTTTTTGAATTCAATTGTGGTGTCAGATGTTTTCAATCCGATTTCAATTATTATTTCCCTTATGGCTTCGGGCTGAAAGCCCCTGCGTTTCAATGCCAGCAATGTTCCAAGCCTTGGGTCTGAATAACCCAAAAAATCCTTTTTTTTCATTAGCTCGTTTATCTTGCTTTTGCTGAGCAGTCCAATGTCGCTTTTAATCCTGCCAGTGTGGATTGCGTGCGGATATTTCCAGCCAAAGTATTGGTACAAATATTTTTGTTTTTCCGCGTTTTGCGCATGTTCTTGCCCCCTTATTATCAGCGTGATTCCAAGTTCGTGGTCGTCAATTGCTGATGCAAAATTATAGCTTGGCCACAAGTGCGTGTTTGTGGCTTTTGGATGCTGGGGATTGTCAACTATTTTTGCTGCCCACCAGTCCCTTATGCTTGGGTCTTTGTGCTGAATGTCTGTTTTTATTCTTAAAACTGCTGTGCCTTCCTTGTATTCGTGCTTTAGCATTTTTTCAAGTTTTTCAAGGTTTTCCTTCTTTGGGATGTCCCTGCATGCGCATGCGATTCCTTTTGCTTTTTTCTTTTTCCATTCTTCGTTGTTGCAGGTGCAGACATAGGCTTTTTCCATTTCAACTATTTTTTTCATGTAATCATAATACAATTCAAACCTGTCAGAAGCACGGTATGTTTCATCGGGTTTTGCGTCTAGCCATTCTAAATCCTGCAGGACCAGTTCTTCGCCTTTTTCAATTGGCACTTTTGTTTTTGGGTCTGTATCGTCCACCCGCAAAAAAAATTTTCCGCAGTATTTTTTTGCAAGGTCGTGGCTTAAAATTGCCTGCCTTGCATGCCCCAAATGCATTACTCCCGAAGGGTTTGGCGCAAATCTTGTAATTATTTTTTCGCCTTTTTCGGCAAAATCAAGAGTGGGCAGGCCTTCTCTTTTTGGCTTTGGCTTTAATTCGTAGCCGTCTTCAAATTTTTTGTATTCTTTTTCTATTTCTGCGGGGCTCATGGAATTTACTTTTCTCACTGCTTCCATTATTGCAGGCATTGCTTTTTTTATGTCAGTGCCTTTGTGCAAGGCAATTATTTTTCCAACAACAGCGCTTGCATCGGCCTTGCTATTGTGCGAAAAAGCGTTTTTTATTGCATAACGGTATGAGTCTTCAATTATTTTTTCTGCCATTTGAACCAGCATTTAATTTATTGATACGCAGAAATTAATTTTTTTCCTGCGCCCAGACTTTGTCAAAATAGTGCTTGAATGCGTTTGCCATGGGCTTGTTTTCGTGCCAAATAGTGAAATGGTATTCTGGTTTTTCCTTTTTAAAATCGCTTAATGCTAAAATGACTTTTTTGTCGTCGATTATGAATGCGTTTAGCCCGTGTTCAGCGTGCTTCAGCTCTTTAATGCTTTTTTTCAGGCTTTCGTTTGAAAAACTGTTCAATAATTTTATTGCCACGTTTTTTTCTTTTGCTTTTTCAAGCGCGTCTTTCAGCACAGTGTGCTTGTCAGAAATTTCAGTGAAACCAGTTATTGTGTCTTCTGCTTTTTCAAGTTCCTGTGCAAGAATTCTTTCAAAATCGTGCTTGTCCTTTACTTTTATGACTGATTCTGTTTTTGATTCGATTTTTGATTTTTGCGGGTTTGCCAAATTACTCTTCATTTCCGTTACTTGGCTTTCAAGTTCTGACAAGCCTGTTTTTCTTTCCAGGACAAGTGCATCCAGAACCTGTTGTGCATCAATCACCCTGTATTTTTTTGGCCTTCCGCGAATTTCAATTACAAGTTGCCTGGCAATAAGCTTTTCCAATACATCATAGACTCTTGTTTTTGGAACTTGGGCCATTCTGCTGATTTCCGGGGCTTCAGCTTCGCTTAATTCAAAAAGCGTGGAAAGAGTCTTGCTTTCATATTCAGTCAGGCCAAGATTTGCAAGCAAATTGTTCAATTCAGCGTTATTCAAAAAATCAACCTTTTTGTAAACCAGTTTTTTTTGTTTTCTATTATATTCTTGGACCTTCAAATATTTAAATTTACCTTGGGCAGTTAATTGGGGAATTTGGCATTTTTTTTCTTTAAAAAGAAAAATGCTGCTCCAAGAATGCTTTTGGGGCTACTATGGTGCATCAGAAATAATACTTATTCAAATTTGATTGCCGCGTATCCTACTACATTGCTTTTGTCACCAGTTGCTGTTGCTGAGGAATCGTATTTTAGCAAGGAGGCTTTTTTAATGTTTTTTTGCCTGCAGTACTGCATTGTTGCTGTTATTGGCCCGAAGCCGCAGATGCTAAGGTTTTTTTCTTCAACTTCTTTGTAAAAGCCTTCAATGTCCAGTTTTTTTATGAATTCTATTGCTTTCAGGTCTTTTTCCAGTGCATTTTCCAATGGAATAAAATGGCTGAAATCTGAAGAGGCAACAATGGAAACTTTTTTTTCGCCACAGGTTTCTGCAAGCGCGTTTCCAAGTTTTTTCAGTTCTTCAAGCCTGTTTTCCATTAGGCAGATTGGAAGCATTTTTGCTTTTGGGAACAAAAATTGTATAAAAGGCACTTGAACTTCAATGCTGTGTTCCTGTAAATGTGCCAAGTCATCTGCTTTAATTTCAAGTTTTTGCAATAATTTTTTCCGCAGGCCTGCATCAATTTTTATTTTTCCAAGCGGGGTTTCCCAATAATCAGCTTCGCTTATTGAAATTTGTTTTCCCAAGCCTGTGTGGTTTGGCCCAAGCAGGATTATTGTTTCGGCTTTTTTTATTTCTGCGAATGCAATTGCAGCTGTCTGCCCTGAATATTGGTAGCCTGCGTGGGGGGCAATTATTGCAAAGCTTTTTTTTCCGCTTGGCTTTGTTTTCTTGAAAAAATCAGTTAATTGTTTTTCCAGGGCTTTTTTTTTGCTTGGATAAAACGTGCCTTTTACTGCGGATTTCCTAAGATTCATAATCAGTAGCTGTCTTCGCTTCTTCTTTCGGATGTTCTTCTTCTGAATGGCCTTTTTTCAAACTGCTTTTTTCCCCTGCCTTTTGTTTGCCGGGGTTTTTCTTCAAGGGGCCTTTCTTCTTCGCCGGCTTTCAATTGGTATTCGAATTCTTCGGCCTGCATTGTAAATTCTTCATCTTTTTTAATATGGCCTTTTAATTTTAAGAGTTCTCTTGCAAGCAGCCAGAAAGCGAGGGCAAGGCTTTTTCTTCCCTTGTTGTTTATTGGAATAATCAAATCAATGTTTTCCAAATAATTGTTTGTGGAGCATAATGCAATTACTGGGATTCTTTTTTTTACGGCTTCTTCTATTGCCTGTTTGTCATATTCGGGGTCTGTGATTATTATTGCATCACATTCTATAAAGCTCCTTGCTTTTGGGTTTGTGAATGTTCCGGGCATAAACCGGCCTGTAAGGAATTTTGCCCCGGTTGCTTCGGCAAATTTTTTTACTGCTGCGTGGCCATATGTTTTTCTTGAAACCACAATTATTCTTGGCAATTCATAATTGTTTAAAAATTCCGCTGTTATTCTTATCCTCTTGTCTATTGTTTCAACGTCAAGCACTTTTAGGCCGTCTTTTCTTGCCTTAAAAATGTATCTCTGCATGTCCCCTGTTTTGAATCTTGTTCCTATGTGCGAACCTGTTTTCAGGTATCTTTCCAACGGCAACAATGTTTTTTCTTCCATTCAAATCCCTTGTTTTATTTTTTATACTTCATTATGTCATCAATCAAGTCAACTTGGGTAAGGAGAATTCTTCTGCAGCAGTATCTTGTTATGTCCATTTCGTCCAGGACTTTTTCTGCGTTTTCTCCGGAACTCACTTTTTTGGCGAAGTCCTCGTAAAAGCTGGCCAGGACCTTGCCGCATGAAAAGCATCTTATGGGCACCATCATAAAATATTCCTCCAAAAATTCTCCATTTATCTTTTGCTTTTTTGCTTGTGTTTCCGTGCGCCTGTTCCCAAAGGTTTTTTTGTTTCTTTTCTTCTCGGGTCATCAACAAGCAACAACCGGTCATAAGCTAGGAATGATTTTTTCAATTTTTCGTCGTTGAAATATTCGTCAAGCGCTTTTGCAATTGCTGTTCTTGCTGCGGTTGCCTGCCCCATAAATCCGCCGCCATGGGCAAAAATCTCAATGTTAACTTCTTTTGCCAGGTTTCCAGCGATTTTAATCGGCTCTTCAACGAATTCTTTTACATAAGGCGGATAATAATTTTGGCACAAAATTTTGTTTACCCGGATTATTCCTTTTCCTTTTCTGATTACTGCCCTGGCAACTGCTTTTTTCTTTTTTGCCTTTACATTTATTCCGGTTTTTGTCTTTTTGTTTTTATTTTTCGCCATGTTTGCTCACTTGTTTTTTTTTCAGAATTTTGCGCCCAATAATTTGCAGATTTCCCCTAACACAACAATTTTTTTCAAATTTTTTGGTTTCGCGTTTTCAGCTTCAAAATTGCTTTTTTCCCCGGCTGGAATGCCAATGCAGACTTTTACCTGTTCAAGCGCTGTTTTTCCGCGCCTGGTTTTTGGCAGCATTTTTCTTATTGCGTTTCTCAGTATTTTGTCAGGCATTCTGCTGAACTGCGGCCCTTTTTCCGGATTGCCTTTGCCGTGCATGCCAATCCAGCGGTTGAATTTTTTTAATGTCATTTCCCGGGTCCCGGACATTATTGTTTTTTCGGCATTGAGCAATTCAACCTGTTTTCCTTCAAGGGCTTTTTGTGCGGCAATGCTTGCTAGCCTGCCAAACACAAGGCCTTCAGCGTTAATAATAATTTTTTCCATAAGCATCACAGGCTCATTTTATAATTGCCATTTCTTTTGGCTTTATTTTTTTTTCAAGGGCTTCCCTGAATGTCATTGCGGTTCCTTTTGCAGAAATTTTTTTCTTTGCATCTGCACTGTATTCCAATGCAACAATTTGCACCGGCAATGTTAATTCTCCAAAACCCAGGATTTTTCCGGGCACTACAAGAATTTTTTTATCCATTATTTTTGCCAATTTTTCTATTTTCCAAACATTTACTGAAACCCGTTGCCTGCGGGGCTTTGCGATTCTTTCGGCCAGGTCAAGCCAGATTGCTTCCTTGGTTTTTTTGTAATGTTTTTCCATTTCTACAATTATTTTTTTTGTTTCCAGTTTTGTTGGGCCGGTAACTTTCATTCAAATCACTTCAAATTTTCAAACCATTTTTTTTGTTTGTCATCCAGTTCAGGATGCTTGCACTTTTCTTTTCCAAAGAAAAGAAAGGGCAGTGCAGAGGGGAGGATTCGAACCCCCGAAGGCACTAAGCCACGGGATTGCTCCCGGCCTTTTGTCCACAATAATTGCATTTTGGGAACTCTTTTTTCCCAGGGTTTTTCTTCCTTGCAAAGCAAAGCTTTGCGAGGCTTCGTAAAACCTTTTGGTTTTACAAGGTTCAAGAAAAGGCCTCTTAAGTCCCGTCCGTTTGACCGCTCCGGAACCCCTGCAGGAAACCGCGTTTTTGCAGTTTGATAATAATTTTTCCAATTTTTTTACACCTTTTTTTTTCATTCTATTTTTAATATTGCCTTGTCAAATTCTTTTGACTTGTTTTTCAGTGCGGTTATTGCCATTAACAGGCATTCTTTTGCAGTGAGGGCTCCTTGTGTTTCTATCATGAGCAGGAATGTTTCGGGCTCAACGTTTATTTTCAACGCGTTTTGCTTGCATGTGTCCCTGCACGCTCCGCAGAGAATGCATCCGAGTGGGTCTGTTAAGACGACTTTTTTTGCTTTTAATTCCAAAACATTTTTTGGGCAGATTTTTACGCATTCTTCACAGGCATTGCAGTCTTTTGTGGATTCTATTGCTGCTAATTCCTGGTAAGCTATTATTGCGGGCTGCCATTTTACATGTTCTTTTCCTGATTGCATTACTGCGTCCATTTCAATTTTCAAATTTTGCCCTTTTGAAAGTTTTGTAATCGGAATTTTTTTGTCTGCAACATCAATTTTTGGGTCTGTGCTTTTAATGTCTTTGCTGTAAACAGTGCACGGCCCTTCTTTTTCAAGCACGAGCTTTACGCTTTCGCCTTGCTTATAGCCTTTTGCGTCTGTTTTTATGGGCAGCATTCCAAGCCTGTGCGCCAGGAATTCATCGAACATTACTGAGTCGTTTGCATAAATTGAAACATTTTCAATTGCAAGGCATGGAACTTCTTCCATGACGCTTCTTCGCACTGCGTTCATTGTTGTTGTTGTAACTCCTTTTACCAAAAATTTTGACGTGCTTCCTTTTTCAAAAATTTTTTTTATTGAAATTGCCATATTAAAACCTTTTTTTTTTGCTTATTGGTTTGTTTTCAATTTAATAATAATTTTTTTAGTTAATATTACCCTTTTCTTTTGCCCCTGTATCTCTTTTTTTTTCTGCAGCCGTCATGCGGAATAGGAGTGACGTTTTCAATGCTTCTGATGAACAATCCATTTCTTGTAAGGCTTCTTATTGCGGCTTCTGCGCCTGGCCCTGGAGTATTTGACTTGTTTCCGCCTTGGCCTCTTACTTTTACATCAATTTCGCGGATTTCGCGTTCTTTCGCCTTGTCAGCAACAATTTCCGCAACTTTCATTGCGGCATAAGGGCTGCCTTCCTTGTGCTGTGCTTTTACAACCATGCCGCCAGAGCATTTTGCAATTGTTTCAGCTCCAGTTATGTCAGTAAGCAAAATAATCGTATTGTTGTGTGATGCAAAAATGTGGACAATGCCTTTTTTTCCTGCCATTTATTCGCCCTCTTCTTCTTCGCTGGTTTCTTCTTTTTCTTCAACATCTTCTTCAGGTTCATCAGGTTCTTTTTCAGCTTCTTCAGGTTCGCCTTTTGCTTCTTCTTCTTTTATTATTTCTTCCATTTCTTTTTCAGTTTCTTTCTCTTCGTCAGTATCTTCTTCGCCAGCTTTTTTTTCCTTGTTTTCTTCCGTGCCTTCGGGTTTTGCTTGTTCAAATTCTTTTTTCAGTTTTTCCCTGTCTGTTTGTTCTTTTTTTATTTCCCTTTTTTTCTTTTCCTGTACAATGGGCGGTTTTCCATAATAGCCAATTTTGTCTTCTTCATCTTTTTTTACCAGGTAGCTTGGAATCGTGATTTTTTTGCCTTTTATTGCAATATGGCCGTGGACAATAAACTGCCTGGCTTGTTTTATTGTGGAAGCCAATCCGTGCCTCCAAGTTATTGTTTCCAACCGCCTTTCCAAAAGGCTTTCGGAAGTCATGCTTAATACGTCATCAATGCCTGCTTTTTCGTCCAGCAAGCCGTATTTTGCAAGCGAATCAATGAGTTCTTTTTCCCTTTTTTCCCTTTGTTCCGGTTCCATTGCCAAAAGTTTTCTCGCGTCTTCTTTTTTCTTTCTCAAAAAAGTTTCTGTTTTCCAGAGCTCACGCTTGTTCTTCAGCCCGAACCTGTTTTTTATTCCCCGTTCGGATTCAATTCTGCCTTTGTCCCAGCGCTTTGTGGGAGTGTCAAATTTTCTTTTTCTTTTTTTAATGTCGCCCATTCAACCACTTTTTGGATTTAAAGCTTTATTTTTTTTTCTCTTCTTTTTTAGGCGCAGCTCCTTTTTCTTCTGTTTTCTTTGCAGGTGCTGCAGCTGCTTTTGCGTCTTTCTTCTGGACTCCCACCACAGGCCCTTTTCCCCTGTGAGTGCTTTTTGTCCTCTGGCCTCTTACAGTCAGGCCCCAGCTTAATCTCAGGCCCCTGTATGATTTTGTTTCGTTCATTCTTTGCACGTCTCTTCTTATTGCAAAATCAAGTTCTGCCATTACCTTGTGGGAATTTTCCCCTGTTTCAAATTCTTTTCTCCTGTTCAGGCTCCAGTCCGGGATTCCGTGCTTGCCTGGATTCAGCACAATTTCTTCAAGTGATTTGTCAAGGTTTTCAGGCAATTCCCCTATTCTTGAATTATAAGGAATTTTTGTTTCTTTTTCAAAAATAATTGCAATATTTTTTGCCATTCTGTGGCTTATTCCCTTTATGCCTGCAAGAGCCATGCAGATTGGCAGGCTTCCGTTCAGGTCTTTTCCCGTTATTCTTACAATGTACCGTGTTTCTTTTTCCATTCAAATCACTTTAAAAGTTCAACAATTGTTTTTTTGTCGGAATTTTTTCCAATTTCAATTTTTTGGCTGGTTGGAAACAAGTGCCTTAAATTGCACCTGCGTTTTTTTATTTTTGGCCCGTCTATTATTACAAACTGGGGTTCTGCATCAAATTCAATTATAACTACTTTTGAACCGGCTTCCCTGCCTCTTGTTTTGATGCAAACCGTGCCAATTTCTATTCCCGCCATTTTTAAAGCCTCTTTAATATTGCTTGCACAAAAGGCATGAACCGCAAATCAATTTCTTCTATTTTTTTTCCAGAAATAATTTTTGCGGCTTCTTCGGATGTTATTGTCCTGCACTTATTGCAGAGAATTCCGCCGAAAGGCACGCTGGGTTTTTTTTGGGTTTTGCTTAGTTTTCTCACGCCGGATTTTGTGGCGCCATGGGGCACTCCTTCAAGCGGGTTTCCGCAGATGCTGCACTGCCTTTTTGCGGTCTTGCCTCTAACCAATTTTACTTTTTGGCCATGCGTGCGGCCTTTCTTCAAATATTTTTTTTTGGAATTTTTTTTGTCGGGCAATGCAAAACCTTTTTGAAACCAATTAAAAAAAATTTTAAAAACAAAAATTTAATTTTAAAATCAAATTCAGATTATTGTGCTTTTTGGCTCTGGGCAATTTTTTTTTCCTGCGATTTTGTTTTCATTTTGTCAAATGCATTCAGTATTATGCTCAGAATCACGCTGAAAAAAAGCGAGCAATAAATGTACCACCAGAGCCAGCTTACGACTTGTATTATTTCAAATGCAAGGTTTCTGTGTATTACTGGCAATGGCAATGGCGCATTGATTTGCACGTTGCCATAAACCGTTCCTATGACGGCAAAAACAATCCAAAAAATTGGCAGTGAAACCAGCATGTGTTTCATGCTGCCTTTCATCTGGTCATTCATGAGCTTGAGCAATTCGTTCTGGATTCTTGCCGATTCCAGCTTTGATTTTTCATCGCCATGCTTGAGCAATTCGTTCAATTGTTTTTGCATTTGTTTCATTTGTGCCTGGCTTTCTTTTGTTTTTTTCCTGTCAATTAATTTTCTCTGCAGGATTTGCGAAACAATAGCCATTCCAAATGAAACAATTGCTATGTCAACAATAGGGGAAATCAATACCATAGAGCATTCAACCCCCTTGATGCCCTATTGTTTTTTTCAGAATCGCTCACCAAAAAAGGGTTGAATAAAATATCTTTCAACGCAAAACAATTTAAATGCTTGTGTCCCAAAACAATCTCCCTGTTTTTATCCTTTGAATAATTTTCCAAGCAAGGGATGCATTGCAATCATCTGTTCCCTTGCAAGCTCTTCATAAAGCCTGTAAACAATTCCGACTGTCAGCAAAATTCCTGTTCCTGATGCAAGCCCGCCTAAAGACATGTCTCCAAATGCAGCAAGCAATGCCACAAAAATGCTGCCGAGAATTGTTATTGTGGGTATGTACCGTTCAAGGACTTTTTGGATTATTCTTTCATCCCTTCGAAATCCTGGAATGTACATTCCGGAACCCTGCAATTGTTTTGCAACAGCTTCCGGACCTTGCCCGCCCATTTGAACCCAAAAAACTCCGAACACTATGCAAATAACAATGAATACAAGTACATAAATAATTGCTTGTATTATTTGCGGTGAAAGCACTCCTATTCCTGCAAGGCCTTGGCTTCCAACCTGCAGGATTATTTCCCTGAACAAATCGTATTGGCTAGTGGTTGCCCATTTTATTCCGCCCATTATCTGCCCAAGCAGGGGAATTTTTGCAGTCATGTCTGCCCACAAATGAAGGTTTGCAAACAATGCTGCTGCAAGAATAACTGGCATGTTTGAAACATAAAGCAGTTTTACTGGGAACCTGCCCCCGGTTCCTTTTGCCCCCATTGTAATCGGAATGTTTACGTGCATTCCTTCTGCAAAAACAATTATCAGGAAAATTATTATTGCAACAATTATTGGCAGGAAAACCAAAAAGTTTATTCCTGTGCTGAGGCTTGCAATGAATTCGGCAATTATTCCTCCTTGTGCCAGTTCCGGCCTCAACGGATTGATAATCGGAGGCCTGAATACGCGCCAAAAGAATTGCCCGGAAACTCCGCCTGCAATGAATAATCCTATTCCTGAGCCAATTCCGTATTTTGAAACAATTTCATCAAGGTAAAGCAGTATTAGGCTTCCGGCTGCAACTTGCAATATGACAACGAATGCCATTCCGGGCATTGGCATTAGCATTCCTGAAAAAGTGTAAACAGCTCCTTCAAAAAAACAGAGTATTATTGCCAATAATTTTTGCACGCTTTGGAACTGTGCCCTTCCGCGCTGGCTGTGCAAATCAAGTTTTATTAATCCGCTTCCGACTGAGAGCTGCAGGATAATTGAAGCTAAAACAATTGGCCCTATCCCCGCAGTAATCAGTGTTCCGATGTCGCTTGCAAGCAGTGTCTGCAATGCCCCTAATCTTTCTCCGGCACTGCTGCTAAGGCCCCATAGCGAAATGTTTCCCATTACAAAAAAAAGCAATAATGCAATTGCCGTCCAAAGCAGTTTTTTTTGAAGATTCGGCTTTGCAACTGGCATTTTTATTTCCGGCAGGTATTTTGCAAGGCTTTCCAAAGAATCCAAAATTCCCATTTTTGCACCCAGTATCTTCATTTAAAAAATCGGTTAATGATTTGCAATAATGATTTAATGATTTTTCGGCTTTTTAATTTATTCTTTTTCTCCGGCTTCTTCTTCCTCTTCTGCAAATTCTTCTTCCTCTTTGCCTTCATTTTCTCCGGTTGTTTCTTCTGCATTTTCAATTTTGCCGCCTGCTGCAAGGATTCTTTCAGAGGCTTTTTTGCTGGTTTTCAAGTTTTTTATTACCAGTTTTTCCTTTAAAACATTTGTTTTTCCCAAAATTTTGTCAAAACCTATTTTTTGGCCGTCAATAATAATTCCTTCGCCTGTTTTTTCTGCTTTTTTTTCTGCAATCCATTTTGGCAATGACTGTACAATAAAATCAATATTAATTGCCTTTGTCACTGATTGTGGCAAAAGCCGCGGTCTTTCTGTTCCAAAGGTTCCTGCATAAAGATTGAATTTGTGCTTATGGCTTCCGGCCCTGCCTCTTCCGCCCCTGTTGCCTGCCCCGCGCCTGTTCTTGGTGTTTCCAGCGCCATGAGTCCTGTGGCCCCTGTACCGGTTTTTCCGCTTTCTTTTCCTGACAGTCATTTTTTCACCTGTTTCAAATGTCAAATCATCCTGCTAATCAAATCATTAATGTCAGAAGCCCTGTAACCCAATGCACCGCCGATTGAATAAGGTTTTTTTATTCCGCCTTTTTCAAAGCCTTTTCTTGGAGGCGTTAGCCTGAAAACGGGTTTTATGCCAATTTTTCGCAATTTGATTTTTTCATTGGCAATTCCATTCAAAAAATCTTTCCAGGAGCCAAAGCCATGTTCTTTCAAAAAAGCGTCATTGATTGCTTTGTTGCCGGCAATGCGGGCTCTTTTTTTCAAAAGCCTTTCCAGCATTGAATCATCAATTTCGCCCCATGTAACAAAAGACTCAACTTTCTTAATTATTGGCAATTCTTTTTGCGGAATCAAGACAAGCTGGTTGGCAGTGGACAAGCAAAGCAATTCAAGGGCTTTTTTTATCTGTGGCTTTGCCTTTATTTCACTTCTGATTCTTATAACAGCAAACATTTTTCATCCGCCTTATTATTTTTTTTTCTCTTCTTTTTTTGCAATTTCATTTGAAACCTTCATTTTTGTAGTCTTGTTTAAGGCATCAAGTGCAGCTCTTACAAAATTAAGCTTTGTGTCAGTGCTGCCCGAAGTATTGCTCCAAACATCAGTAATCCCCGCGAATTTAAAAACATCCTTTATATTGTCGCCCACGACCAAGCCTGTTCCTTTTGGAGCAGGCAATAATGCAATTTTCACTGAAGCGCATTTTCCCGTAACCTTGAATGGAACAGAATGGCCCAGTCCGCAGGTGCATTCCCAGCTTCCACAGCCTCTTCTCACTTTCACAAGATTCAATTTTGCCTGCCTTTTTGCCTTTCTCAAAGCAGGCCATTTTTCAACATCTTTTGCAATTCCAATTCCCACATAGCCATTGTGGTTTCCAACCAGCACAGTTGCCCTAAAACTGAATCTTCTTCCAGCCATTATCATTCTTGTTGTTTTTTGGAAATCAACCATTTTTTCGTCCAAATCAAGAAGAGTGTCAACAATTTCAGGTTCAAGAATAGGAATGTTTTTTGCAAAAACATCCTCAATAGAAGTGATTTCTCCGGCTTGCACTTTTTTTCCAAGCCCTGTTTTTGGAATCCATTCGGCCAAAGATTTTTCCTTGTCATCTTTTTTTCTTGTAAACTCGCGTGTTTCAAAGGTTCCTTCTGTTCCCGGCCCAGCGCCCCTTGATCCCACAAGCCGTTTATTCCTGCCCTGTCTGCCTCTTGGCCGCAAATTCATTTTTTCACTTCCTGAATATTTTTCTTTGCATTTTCAAATAAGCTGGTCAAATTTCGTGCATTAACATTTTTGCCGGCATAACCTGAAAATTTTTTCTTGAATTCTTCATCAGGCATTTTTTTTGCAAATTCTTCAATATGCTTTCCGGAAATTCTTTCCTGCGAAGGCAAAGCGCTTGCTTCAAAAGGAACCTGCAAGCCTGCATCAATTGCGCCTTTGAGCGCAGCAAAGCATCTTGAACCATGCACCGGAGTCCTGAAGCCGATGTCAAGAATGGCCTTTTCAACTCCGGATTTTTTTGCCCGTGTTCCAGCCAGCAATCCTGCCAAGTATGCAGCAGGCAAATTTTTCTTTCCAGCTGTCCAGCCGAATTTTTCAAGTTCTTTGCTGTTTCCCTGTGCTGCAATTTTGTCTCCTTCCCTGCCAAAGCAGATTGCCTGGACTAAAACATGCCTGCTTGACAGCCTGACAACAAGCCTGTGCTGGCCGCTCTTCACTAATTCAAGCCTTTTCTTGTAATTAGTTTTTCCCTCGCGCCTTCTCCTGAAGCCCACGTCAAAAGTTGAATCTCCACCCATAAAAACAAACCCTTACTTTTTTTCCTCGCCTTTCACAAAAGCGTTCAGATAGCGCCTTCCCTTAAAAAAATTTCCCTGGATAAGCTTGTACAATTTCCTGTAACCAATTTTTTCAACAGCTTTGGGATTTTCCTTCTTGCACTTTGACAGTTCTTCCCTCAAAGCCCGCACTCTCCCAATCCACCTGGCTCTTTTTTCCAACCTGGCGCCCTTTGCTCCGCGCCTGCTGCCAAAACTGCGCTTCCGCCCTTTTAATTTTTTTGCCTGCAAAAAGCGCGCTCTGCCCCTGCTGTGAGCATTTCCATTTTTCTTCTTTATTATGCCGTCTTTTATAAGGGCTTTTACATCTTCTTTTGTAATTACAGATTTTATTTTTTCCAATTCCTGAGGATCAAACCAAATCTTTTTCAAACCGCAATTCAGAATTCTTGCAGCAAGAATTTTAATTTTTTCAGCCTTCAAAAAAACCACCGACTTTGAAAAACTCCAATTAAATTCCAGTTCAAGGATTAAGAACCCAAATTTTTAACTGATTCGCTTTCTTCAAAAATTCATTTCTCTTCTTCATTCCGATTGTGCCTGCAATTCTCACTGCATTCTGCTTGTCCTTGGCAGCCAGTTCCAATTCGTTCATGTTGCGAACCAAAACTTCTTTGAAACCGCTTGGATGCCTGCCCCTGATTTTCAAAGGGCTCCTGTAACCAACCTTTACAACCAAGCCATCATCTTTTTTGTAAGAAATATCTATTCCACGGGCAATTCTCCATCTCTGCCATTTTTCATCCCGAATATTCCTAATCATGTTTCTCTGCCCAAACCTTCCCCTGAAAAGCCTTCTTGCCCTTTTCTTTGCAAGCTCCCTAAAAACCTTAACCTCTTTTGATTTCTGCGGCTTAATCCATTTTTCAAAAACCCTTTTTTTCTTCTGAATTTTTGGCTTTGATTCTTTTTTTTCCTCGGGCTTTTTTGGCATTAGCCCTTTTTTTTCCTCTGCCTGATGCCCGGCCTTTGGCTCTTCCTTTTTTGCCAGGCTCTTTTCAACAGGCTTCACAGTTTTTTTCTCTTCCTTTTTCCTTGCTTTCCCTTCAGCCATTCTGAGCACCCTAAAATTTCTCCACTAAAAAAATTCCATCCTGAAAAACACGCCTGTCCTTGTCGGAAACCCTTGACTGCGCTTCAATGTTTGCCGCAGTCTGGCCAACAGCTTCCTTGTCAGGACCTCTTACAAAAACCTCTTTTCCCTTGACTTCAACCCTTGCGTTTGGCAATATTCTTGCAATTCTCGGCAATTTTCCCCCCAAAAAATTATTAATTTCCACGGTATTTCCCTTAACCACAATATTAATCGGAAAATGGCTGTAAACAATCCTCAAATGGTATTCAAATTCTTTTGTCAGCCCCTTAACCATATTGCCAAGATGCTTTTCAAAGCTTTTCAGGCACGCATAAGAAATTCTTTTTGCAGAACCGATTTCAAAAACAATTGCATTGCCCTCAATTTTTACCCTTAATTCTTTTGAAGGAATTTTTCTTTTCAATTCGCAGTTCGGCCCCTTTATTTTTATGCAATTTTCTTCCACAAATGCCTGAAAGCCGGGAGGCAATTCAAATCTTTCTGAAATATGTTTAGAAGCCATAAAAACACCACTGGCAAGCATTAATACACAAAAGCCAACAGCCTTCCCCCAAGGCCGGATTTTTTTGCATCCCTGTGGACAATAACACCGTTCACAGTGCTGACAATCAAAATTCCAACATCTTTTGCCGGCAAATACCGTTTTTCATATTTTTCAAACTCGTTTTTTCTCACTGCATAACGCGGTTTTATTGCCCTGCAATTATTTATTTTTCCAGTTAATTCAATCCTGAACAAACCGCTTCTGCCGTCATCAATATATTCAAAAGTACTAATGTAACCCTGTTTCTGCAAAACCTTCAAAATTTCTCCAAGCAGTTTTGAAGCAGGCTTAAAAAAGCACTCTCTCTTTGAAGCCAGGTCTGAATTTTTTATGTGCACAAAAGCATCAGCAATCGGGTCAACCAAAACCATCAAAACACCTTTCCAAACAATTTCCTGATTTTTTTTTCCTAAAAAAAATTAATCAAATTTCCTGAACCCCAGTTTTTCGGCAATATCCTTGAAGCATCTCCTGCAAACATACAAATTATATTTTCTGATAAGGCCTGCATTGCCAGTGCAAACCCTGCACCTGCGTTTTTTCTTTGCCTGCATCAATTTTGGCAGTTCTTTTTTCATATGCTTCACGACTCCAATTTAATTAAATAATTTCAACTCCAAACAAGCCCTTTAAAAAACTAACCGCGTCTTCCTTCAGAATCAAATGTTTTTTCCCAATTTTTGCATTCATAATTTTCCTGTTTTTCACCCTGAAACCGGGCCTTTTCAAAGTGACCAAAACATCAAATCCCCTGATGCCCAAAGCAGGCTCATATTTTGTCCCTGGCAAATCAATATACTCCTTTATTCCAAAGCCAAAACACCCGTGATTATCAAAAGAACTTTTTTTCAATTGGTTCTCCTTTGCAATCAAGGCTCTTTTCAAAAAATCAATCGCACTCCCGCCCCGCATTGTAACCTTCAAGCCAATCGGCAAGCCAGGCCTTATGTCCCACTTAGGCTGTCTCACTTTGCAGAGAGTCTGCTTTGCCTTGCAACCGGTTATTTTTTCAATTATCTGCTGCGCCTTCTTGTATTCTTCCGGGGCATTTCCAATGCCCATGTTTACAGTGACCTTTTCAACAGAAATTCTCCGCATAAAATTTTCTTCAGCCATTCTCACACCCTTTATTGCAATTCAATTTCAATGCCCTTTTTGCCAACAATAAAAACATTCTCTGCAACAGTCTGAAACTCTTCGCCTTCACGGGGCTTTAGCATTGCAAGCTTTCCCCTTTTCATTGTCCCGGCCAAAACATTTTCAATTTCTGCGATGCTCCCGATTCTTTTACCGCTGCAAACAAAACCAGTATTTCCTTTTTCAAACGCAAGCACTTCCAAAATTTTTTGGCTCGGAATCCCAATTTTCAAAGTATCGCCGATTGAAACTTTTTCCTTTGCATCAAAAGCAAAAATCCTGCCATCGTTTGTAGTAAGCTGGACATTTTTTTTCCCAAAAGCTTTTTTCCCTGTGACTTTCACAAGCTTGAAACCAGCGCTTTTTACGGGAATCTCTTTCACGGCAAACCGCCCTTTTTCATCCAGCAAAACCCTGAACTGCTTTTTCAAATCACTCAAAGCAACAACATCAAACAATCCAACAGGCAATTTTGTTTCAGTCCTTATCACTCCATCAACAGAAACAACCCTGTTGTTCAAAATAATTTTCACTTCCCTCATGTTTCCTGCAACCTTCAAAATATCCCTTAAAACAATTCCAAGCGCAACACTGGTTTTCCCGGTATGAGGCCCAGGACTGGCTTTTATGCCCCAGGTTTGCTCTTTCCTATGAATATGAATAGCCTTGTTCATGCTGATTCTTTTCTGTGCCTTGCTGTTTCCATGCCTAGCCATTTATTCACCTTCTTTCTCCCCTTCAGAAAAGGCTTTTTTCTTGGAAGAAGCCTTTTTCGCAAAACGCCTTTCATCGCTTGCAATGTCCAAAACCAAAAGTTTGGAAGCCGGAATTCCCACGGGAATTTCAGTTCCATCAGACTTTTTTCTGGTAATTTTTTCAACAAAAACCAGCCCTTTTTTGTAATCCACTCCGGTAATTTTTCCCTCTTTTCCAAAATGCTTTCCACGCATTATCCTCACAGTATCGCCTTTTCTCAGGCTAATGCCCCGCTTTCCCATTTTTTTTCTCAAATCCTTGCTCAAATGCCCGGCAAGAGAATTCCTTTTTTCATGCAAAGGCCGTTCAAAAAAATTTTTCCTCTGCTTTCTGGGTTTGCTTGATTTAATACTCATAAAAACCACTTTTTATTTTCAAATTCAAAAACTTAGATTACGGCACTTGCCAATCCCGCCACTTTTGGCCAGCGCTCGCCAACTTCCTTTGCAACAACGCCTTTTATCTCAGATGCCTTTGGAACTCCTTTTTCATCAACCAAAACAACAGCATTATCCTCAAAACAAACCCTTAAGCCATTAGGCCTCCTATACGGCATTCTTACTCTTACAATAATAGCCCGCTCGACTTTTTTCCTTATTTCAGGCTTTCCCTTTTTCACAACAACATTAACCATATCAGCTATTCCGGCTTTTGGCTTCATTCTCTTCCTGGTTTTATGGCCAAAAACCGAAATTATCCTGACTTCTTTTGCACCGGAATTATCAGCACAAACACACCAGCTCATTTGGCTTAGCCCTTTAGAAACACTTGAACCAATTGCTTTCATTTTTATCACCAATTCAAAAAAAAAATTATTTTTTCTCCTTTTTTGCATTTTTTTCATTTTTAGAATCCTTTTTTTCATGCAGCCCTTTTTCTTCGCGGGCTTCTTCAGTTTTCTCCGCATTTTCCTTGTGCTTTTTCTTCCCTGTTTTTTCTTCAACTTTTTCTTTTTTAATGTTTTTTGCTTCAGGAATTGCTGTTGCAACATGTGTTTCAGCGTCAGCTTTTTTTTCAATTTTCAAAACAACAAAACTTTTTGTCTTGCTCAATTTTCTTGTTTCCCCTATTGTGACAAAATCGCCTTCTTTTGCGGCAATGCAATCAGGATTATGCGCATAAACCCTTGATTTTGTCTTTTTATACCTTTCATATTTTGGAACATATTTTACAAGAATCCTTTCAACACTGACAGTTTTCGGCGCTTTTGCGCTTTTGACAGTGCCTGTTAATACATTGCCTCTTACTTTCAAATGCCCATGATGCGGGCATTTTGGATCATTGCACTGCATTTTTTTTCCTCCCAAAATTCTTTATCCTGTCCTCTGGCCTGCCTGTTACCCTCAAACCCGGAACAATTGTTTTTTCCGTTCCCAATTCAAATTCAAAAATGCACTCTTTTTTTGGCAATTGCTTTATGCCTTTTTTTGTTTCAAAAACAAGAAGGTTTTTTGTTTCATCAACAATTTTTCCTTCCAAGCCAATCTTGTTTTTGTCATTGCTCTGCAGAACTTTTGCATTCAAACCCAAAAACTCGTGGGCAAAAATATTTTCTCTTGAAATGCAATAATTTTTACCTTCCAGCATCAATTAATTCCTCTTTAAAACCCTGTTTCAGCAAAATTTCCTTTGCTTTGCGCGCATGCTTTCCCTGCAGAATTATTTCAGTTCCTTTAATGGTTCCTCCGCAGGCAAGATGCGTTTTCAGTTCCTTTGTAAGCGATTCAACATCAACATCGGATCCCAAGCCGCGAATACTGGTTATAATCTTGCCAAACCGCCTTGGAAGCTCCCGAATTTTTATTTTCTGGCTTTCCTTTGCAATATCCTGGCAAACACAAAGGTTTTTTGGCAAGCCGCATTTGTTGCAAATATCCTCCATTTGGATTTATTCACCTCAACATTTTTTTATTTCTTTTTGGAAATTTTTTCATTCTTTTTAATTTTCTTTTCAACTTCTTTTTTTTGAACAATTTTTTCTTTTTTTGCTTCACTTTTTTTCTCAGGCTTTTTTGCGGGAACAATTTTTTTCTCCGCGGTTTTTTCTCCCGCTTTTTTCTTTTCACCCATTATTGTAAGGATTCTCGCAATGTTCCTGCGCAAAGCCCTTGTTTTTCCCGGGTTTTCCGGTTTTGTCCCGGAAGCAAGCACTGCCCTTTCCTTTGCAAGCTCTGCCTTCAAAGCATTCATTTTTTCTTCGGCTTCATTTAAAGCCATTCCCCTGATTTCTGATGCTTTCATAAAACCACTTAACCATTTTTTGCTTTCTTTTTATTTTAGGCTCTTTTTTTTTCTTCCTGCGCGTTTTCGCTTTCTTTTTTTTCAATGGCCTTTTTTTTTGCAGCTTCCTTTTCTTTTGCCTTTTTTGCCGTTCTTTTCTTTGCTGTTTTTGAAACAGGCTTGGCAGTTTCCAGCAAATCTTCGGCTTTTTCTTTTGTTTCCAAAATTTCCTGCTTTGCAGTTTCAACCTCTTCAGTGCTCACTGCATTTTCAGCCTGCTTTTCAATTGCATCGGCTTCTTTTGCTTTTTCAATAAACTTGTTAATATCTGCTTTGTCAGGGAATTCCACTCCCGGATGGATTATTCTCAATTTTATTCCAATTGCCCCTGGTTTTGGATACGCATTTGCTTTTGCAAAATCCACAAGCCTCACCTGGTTTCCGACTTTTTTAATGTATCCCTGTGCAATTCTCACTCTTCTTTTTCTCCCGCCTTTTCCTGCAAGTTTTCCCGACAAAATCAATTCTGCCCCCTGGGCTCCGGCATTCATTATGTCCTGCATTCCCTTGAAAGTAATGCTTCTCCAGCTATAACCTCTTTCAAGCAGGGAAACAATCTTGTCAACATTTGCCTGTGCATCCAATTCAGGATGCTTGATTTCCTGGATTTCAATCTGCGGATTTTCAATTCCAAATTTTTTTCCGATTTCCTGGGTCAACTGGTTTATTGTTGTCCCGCCTTTTCCTATTGCCAGGCCAGGCCTTACTACGTGAAGGACAATTCTTGTGACAAGAGGAGTCTTGACAATTTCAAGGGTTGTAAAGCCCGCGGATTCCAATTGGCTCTTCACATAATTCTCCAATTCTATTTTTTTCATGCTCTGCTCTATAAAAAACCGTTCAATCATGCTTTTTCCCTGGCAATAATTTCAATATGCGCGGATTTTCTTTTCCACCCTTTTCCGGAAATTTTTCCCTTTGGCTGGTGCGCGAGCCTCCTGAATCCCTGTGAAGCAAAGGCGTGCACAATCAAAAGATTTTCTGCATCCAATCCTTTGAAGTCGGCATTTGTTTTCACGCTGTTCAACAAGCCCAAAACCGCCTTGCAGGTTTTTTGAGGATATCTTCCGGATTTTACCCCGCTTTTGCTTTCCCCTTTCCTGTGGGGAATTTTTTTATTGTATTTTACCAAAGGCAAAAATTCTTTTTTTTCAATGACATTCATCAAAAATTTTTCAGCCCTTTCAAGCGGTTTTCCTTTTATTTCGCGGCAAATTTCACTTGCATATTTCAAGGAAACCCGCTGGTTTGAAGCAAAAGCTTTTGCTATGCCTTTTCCCTGCAAGTCAGCCTGATAATCCCTTTTAACCATCCAAAGCACCTGTATTTTCCTTATCCTCTTGCAGTAATTGCAGTTGAAGATTTTGTTGCCCCAATTCCGGCTTTTCCATGCATCAGCCTTTTTCTCGTAAGCGCATATTCCCCAAGATAATGGCCAATCATTTCAGGCCGTATTTCCAGTGTTTCAAAAGAATTTCCCTTGTGGACAGCAATTTTCAACCCAATCATTTTTGGAATTACAATTGCATCCCTCAAATGGGTTCTTAGTGGCTTTGGCTCTTTTCCTTTCCCTTTTTCCGCAAGCGCTTTGTCAATTTTTTTTTCAAGTTTCTTGTCAAAGCCCCTCAACAAGGTTCTTCTCGCCCTTGAAGTGACAATCTTTGCAAATTCAGGAATGCTCATTCCCTTCAATTCATCAACACTTTTTCCGTGAAAAATAAAAATTTTTGCCATAATTCCACCAGTAATCCTTGATAAACAAATCCCAAGATTTTTCCTCGCATTTTTGTTTAATTCTTTTTTATCCTTCCTGTTCTTTTTGATGCAATTGCACCGACTTTTCTTCCCGGAGGGGCATTTCTTGAAGTTGACTTTGATTTTCCGGCATGGTGCGCAGAACCCCCGAATGGATGGTCCAAAGCATTCATTTTTACGCCCCTTACTGTAGGAAACCATTTTTTTCTTGCTTTTGCCTTGTGAAAAGCAGTTCCGGCCTTAATCATTGGCTTGTCTGTCCTTCCTCCGCCTGCAGAACAACCAATTGTTGCCCTGCAATCCAAAGAAATCTGCTTCATTTTTCCGCTTGGCATTTTTACTAAAGCATAATCCTTGTCTTTTGAAACAATCAAGGCGTAAAGCCCGGTTCCTTTTGCCAAAACACCGCCATCTCCGGGAATATTTTCAATATTGAAGATTGGGCATCCTTCCGGAGTATTCTGCAATTCCAAAACATTTCCAATATTCAAATTGGCTTTTTTTCCCAATTCAATTTTTTGCCCAACACTTATCCCTTCCGCAGCAACCATATAACTATGCAAATTATTTTCAAGCAAAACATCAGCCAAAATATTTAATCTTCCAGAATCCTTGAACAATGAAAGAATCTGGCCCCTTAGCAAGTTTTCCCAGTTTTCTTTTGAAACCTGGGCGTATCTTGCGGTTAAACCGTCTTTTCTGGCTAAAAATGTGTGGCTTCCTTTTCCCCTTCTTTGCTGTATCAGCCGCCTTCCCATTTTTTTCACCACATTGCTTTATTACAAAACACCCAGTTTTGTCGCCAATTCATCTGCCTTGAATTTTTTATTGATTTTTACAATCGCTTTTTTCCTTCCCTTCAAATCATTCAGTATTTTCACTGAATCAACTTTCACATTATAAAGTGTTTCCACGGCATTTTTAACATCTTTTTTTCCAGACTTTTTGTTAACCACAAAACAAATCTTGTTTTCGGATTCAATCATGTTAACTGCTTTTTCAGTAATCAAAGGGAACAAAAGCACTTCAGTGGCACGCGATTTTGCAGAGCCAATTTCAACAGCACTTTTTTTCTCAGGCTGTGCTTTTGCAATTGCCTTTTTTTCAAGCGCCTTTGTTTTTTCCATGCCAATCATCTGCCTTTATTATGCTTTTTTTTCCAGGCCTTTTATTGCCGATTCTGTCCAGACTGCCAGCCTTCCTGCAAGGCAGCCGGGAGCAAGCAATTCCGAATTAAGGTTTCTTAATTCGCAGACATCAATGCCCGCAATGTTTCTCGCAGCCTTGTAAACAGGCGAATTGTTTTTTGTAATAATCAAAACGCTTTTTTTCTGCTTTATTTTTCTTCCGCGCCTTTTGCTTTTTCCCGATTTTCTCCTGCGTTTTGCCTTTGCATTCTCCAAATCCTTTTCAAGCTTCAAAGAAGTCAAAACAGCAATTACGTCCCTTGTTTTTTTCAAACCCTCAAACTTGTCCTCAATGACAATCGGCAGCGAGATTCCTTCTGCAAGCACATGCCTTTTTGCCACAAGCTCTTTTTTTGCGGAAGCGGCAATTGCAGATGCAAGCGCTTTCCTTTTTTCTTTTTTGTTTATTCTTTCCCACAATTTTTTCTCAACCTTTGGAGCATGCGGGCTTGTTCCCCCAACTGCCTGTGGAACCCTTGCAACTCTTCCATAAAGCAAGCCCTTCCTGTTCTTAAGCCTTGGCAATCTTGCATGGCCAACATTAATTGACCTTTCGTGGGTAGGCAGCCTTCTCGCGCCCCTGTATTCTGCACTGTTCATTCTTCCCGCCATTATGAAAGCGCCTTTCGGCTGCAGCCTTGCAGTCTGGCTGCTTAAAACAGCCCTTTTTATGAGTTCCGGATGGAATTCTGTTTCAAACACGTTTGGCAATTCAATCTCGTGCAATTTTTTTCCATCCAATGCAAAAACACTTGTTTTCATAATTTTTACCTTTTTTTTCTTTGCAAAAAACCCTGGCTTTTGACAACCCTTTTTTTAATTGCCCCTATTTTTTTTCCAATTTTACTGCTGCTGCTATTTCATCTGAAACACTCTTTTTTTCGACTTTTTTTTGTTCTTCTACTTTGACTTTTTGCGCTGAAACATCCATGTGTATTTTTGATGCTTTTCTGGATGTGGCAATAAAATCAATTCCTTCAAGCTTATGCATTTTTGCGCGGTAAGAAGGCGCTCTTATCGGGGTTCTCAATCCAATTGCCCTTTTTACAGGCCCAGGAATGCTTCCTGCAATAAGCAAAAAGGTTGTTTTTACCAATCCATAATTTTTGAATCCGCTTGCGGGATTAATATCCAAAATTTCTTCGGGCTTTGCAGCAATTTTGACAATTTTTTTGTTCAATTCAGTCCTGTTCTGGTAACCCATTTGGCCTGACCTTGCAACTTGCCACATTAAAGTATTGGGATGCCAGGGCCCAATGCTTCCCACTGCCCTTGTTCTTTTTGCTTTTCTTCCCTGGATTCTTATTCCAAATCTTTTTACAGGGCCTTGTGTTCCTTTTCCGGTTGTAACTGCCTTTGCGTCAACAAAATCGTTTTCCTTGAAAACATCCTGTATTCCAATTTCTTTCCCAATTTTTTCCCTTGCAAAAGCAATTTTTGCTTCAATATTTCCGGAAAGCGCTATTTCCAAAATATCGGGTTTTTTCTTTGCCACGCTTGTTTCTTTTGGCTTTGAATAAACCAATAATTTCAAATCTGCAATTTCTGATTTTGCTTTTTCAAAATCGTCAATTGTTTTTTGCTTTGCAACCGGTTTTTTTCCTTCCCTTTTTTTCTTGCCCTGCTTCTTGAACGAATGCTGTTTCCTTTCAAATTCCTTGTCTGGCTTTTCAATTGAAATTTCCATTAATGGCTGCAATCCATAATTTGTTTTTTTATAAGCCCGGATTCCAAAAACCTTGAGTGAGGGCGCTTCCAAAACGGTTACTGGCAAAACCACTTCCTGCCCAAAAGTTGTTCCTTTGTTATGGGCATCTCTTCCCAAAACATGGGTCATGCCTGCCTTGTAAACCAAAAAATTCAATGGCTTGCATTCTTTTGCTTTCGCATGCTCTGCCTTAAAAGTGCTGAAGCCAGGAGTCTCTTTTCTGGCGCGCTTGCGCGGATAAAAACCCTTGCTTCCCGCATGGGGCTTTGATTTTCTAACCATTCAAACAAACCTTTTAAAAACAATCTTCAAATCCACCAGCAAGGCAAACAAATTATTTTTTTCCGGGAAAAGCAATTCAGTTTTTTGCAAAGCAAAAAACTTTTTTTCCCAAGGCTTTTCTTTT
>JAGVNX010000047.1 GCA_020053055.1 Candidatus Iainarchaeum sp. | reverse complement strand
TTTTTCTGGGCTTCATTTAAACCAATTAAAAAATGTAAAAAAAGTATTTTATTCTTTTGCAAAAGCCTTTTCTTGAAAAGAAAAGCCCTGGGAAAAGAACAATTGCTCCGCAAAAACCTTTTCTTAAAAAGAAAAGCCCTGGGAAAAGAACAAATGCTCAGCAGAACCTTTTCTTGAAAGAAAAGCCTTGGGAAAAGAACTTTTGGTTTTTTCATAAAAATAGCAGAATTTATAATTGTTTTTTAGCAGAATTAGTATTGGAAAAGGTTTTTTTATGGCAAAATGGGATGAAAAAGAATACAGGGAAAAATTTTGGCATTCTTCAAGCCATTTGTTAGCAAGCGCTGTAAAAGAATTGTTTTCAAAGGCCAAATTTGCGATAGGGCCTGCTATTGAAGAAGGCTTTTATTATGATTTTGATGTTGAAACGCCTTTCACTCCCGCGGATTTGGAAAGGCTTGAAAAGAAAATGCTTGAAATTGCAAAAAAAAAGGAAAAATTTGTGCGCAAAGAGGTTTCTAAAAAAGATGCTTTGCAGTTATTCAAAAACGAGCCTTACAAGGCGGAACTGATTAACGAGCTTGAAGAAGGAAAAATTTCTACTTTCACAAACGGAAGCTTCACTGATTTGTGCAAAGGGCCCCATCTGGAAAGCACTGAGCCCATAAAAGCAGTGAAATTAGTGAGAAGCTCCGGAGCATATTGGAAAGGCTCTGAAAAAAACAAAATGCTCCAGAGAATTTACGGAATTTCTTTTCCTGAAGAAAAAAATTTGAAAGACTGGCTTTTTCAAAAAGAAGAAGCCGAAAAAAGAAGCCATATAAAGCTGGGAAAAGAGCTTGACCTTTTTTCATTCCAAAAAGAAGCGCCTGGCGCAGCATTTTACCACAATAATTCCACGCAAATCTGGACAGAACTCACTGATTATCTGCGCAGGGAGCAGAGAAAATTGGGTTACCTTGAAGTGATTACCCCGCTTATTATGAAAGATTCTTTGTGGAAACAATCAGGCCACTGGGACCATTACAAGGAAAACATGTATTTTTTAAAAATTGACGGAGAAGATTATGCAGTAAAGCCAATGAACTGCCCCGGGCATATATTGATTTACAAAAATTCACGCAAATCGTACCGCGAACTTCCTGTTAAAATGAGCGAATTCGGAATAGTGCACAGGCACGAAAAAAGCGGTGTTCTCAATGGATTATTCAGGGTGAGAAAATTCACACAGGATGATGCGCACTTGTTCTGCACTTCAGACCAGATAAAGCCCGTGATAAAAGAAACAATCCAGCTTATCGGCAAAATTTATAAAACCTGCGGATTTTCAGAGTATCACCTAGAATTGTCCACAAGGCCTGAAAATTCAATGGGTTCCAAAGAGCAATGGGCAGAAGCAGAACAGGCACTCAAAGAAGCCCTGGAAGAAACCAAATCGCAATACAAATTGAATCCAGGTGACGGCACATTTTATGGCCCTAAAATTGATTTTCACATAAAAGACTCTTTGGGAAGAACCTGGCAATGTGGAACAATCCAGCTTGATTTCCAGATGCCTCAAAAATTTGAACTGGAATATATTGGCTCGGATGACAAGCCACACACGCCTGTCATGGTGCACCGCGCTTTATACGGAAGCCTCGACAGGTTTCTTGGAATCCTGACAGAACACTTTGGAGGCGCTTTTCCATTATGGCTGTCACCAGTGCAAATAAAAATTCTGACAATAGCAGACAGGCACAAAGCATATGCTGAAAAAATTGCTTCTGAAATGCTGGAAAAAAATCTTAGAGTGGAAACTGACTTAGAAAACCAAACAATTTCCGCAAAAGTAAGGCAAGCGCAATTAGAAAAAATCCCGCTTATTCTTGTCGTAGGGGATAAAGAAGAAAAAGAAAACACTGTAACAGCAAGGACAAGGGACGGAAAAGTTTTGCCAGCAAAAAAAATCGGGGAATTCATTGAAGAAACATTAAAACAGGTTGAGAAAAAAGAATAACTGCCAATTCAAAAAAACTAATGGAAAACAATCGGCGGGTAAAAAAATTCAGAAAATCCTCGGGAATAATTGGTTAAAAACAATTGTTTCAATGCCTGCTGCGAGAATTACCAGCAAAATTGAAACCAAAAGCAGGACAAGGACTTGCGTAAACAAATCGCGGAAACGCTCGGACTCAATTTTTTCTTCTATGATTGATTTGCTCATAACCCCCCCTGCAATTGAAGAAACAAAATAACCTGATGCTTCCAAAATCAGGTGCGGAAAAATTAACAATAATCCGATTGGGTTTCCTGAAAAAGAGTTTATAAAGAAGCCTAGTGTAAGCCCCCAAAAAATCGCGTTTCGGACAACAACAAAAGTCGTGCCAAATTCGAATATAAAAGCAAACAAAAATCCCAAGAGAAGGACGCCAATATTATTGAACATCAATGCTTGGAATGAAATCTGGGTTTCCAGCGGATTGAAAAAACCGTATTGGCCTGAAAAAATCTTTGTAAGGAAAGGCAGTTCCCCCAATGAACCCAAAGCAACAAATGCTATAAAGATTGCCAAGAAATACATTAGGTATGTCTCGAATAACGGCCAGAAGTCTGACAAGAATTGGCGTGCATTCCAACGTTTTCTGCGCAATTCAATGGTTTCAAACAAAAACCCGTATTTGGAATTAGAAGAAACCCTCCCGGAAAGCAATTCTGACAAGGAAATGCTTTTGCACACCAACGGAAGAATTGCAATTGAAACAATGAACAATGCTACAAAACCTATTTGGGTTTGTAGAGCCACAAAAATTCCAAGCACCGAGAAAAACAAGCCCAAAAAAAAGGCAGTTGATAATCTGCCTATGCGCGAACCATGCAAAATCCGTTCCAAAATCGAGGCTAACATGAAAACAACTCTTAAAGCAAGCTTAAATGCTTATTTTCTTCTTGGCAAATCTGGGATTTTTTCTTTTCAAAGCGTTTTATAACTGGCCATTAACTGCTGCGATAATGTGCGGCAGATGCATTAAGAATAGGCATTTTTTGTTTTTAAACCTGACCGTAAAGCACACTTGAAACTCTGCAGATATTTACGGTTAGCAAGGAATATTGTTTGCATAGAATTTCATGCATCGCTATTTTGTAGCCACAATATGCGTTTAAAATATTTATAAACCAATAACCAAAAAGAAGTCAAAAATTTGCACATAGCCAAAGCAAAGGAATAAATAGTTTCGAATCATTATTTTTACATCTTTTGGAGGTTATCATATGGACGAAAAAAAGAATAATAACCGGGCCTTACTCTATCTGGGAGGGGCAATATTAATTGTAATAATAGGATTCGTTGTATTACAAACTAATTTTGTTGGAAAGGCTGTAAATACAATCCCACTAGGCCAAAGTGGAACAACTGGATTCCCAATTTCTCCTGTAGCTATTGAAAGCAGTTGCACCGTAGCATTGCCTGGGCACCCAACCTGTTCATGCACAGGAAACACTTGTATTACAGCAGCCGATGGCAGCTCTGTAACCTGCGATGGTGATACTACAACATCAACTTGCACTTGGGTGGGTGGGGGCTGTCAATGCCCACAGAGGCAGAGAAGCACAACATAAATCAGCCAATATTCAAAAGCTTCAATTTGGTTGGGCCAATTTTTTTGGCCCATTATTCCAACCACTGCTTTAAACGACAATAGAGGCTTCGCCTCTATGGCCCCATAATTTCTGCGGATTCTTCCTTCGAGTCGCGCGGTATCAGAGGGCTGCAATGTCTTGCACTACTTTGATGCCGTGGTGTGCAACTTGGTTTTTAATATATTTGAGTGCTGCTGCTTGGCCTGCGCCAAAGCCTTGATGATGTTTGTATCCGTTCCAAAAGCTTCCGCGCAGATAGAGTTTGCGAAAGTTGGTTCTCCCTTTAACAACCCCCTTACCAATTGCCTGCAATTTGTTTCAGCGCTAAAGCGCGGCAAAGGATTCTTTCGGCAAGAACTCAAACTCTAAATTTCCAGAGAGAACCTTATTTTGGGATAAGACAAAAGCCTTTGCATAGAAAAAGTTTATATTATTGGAAATCACTAATACTTCTGATTATTAATGCCAAAAGACTATTTGAAAGACCTGATTAACAAGGTAAAGGAATCCAACAAAAATATTGCTGCAAGACAGCAAGAAGCCAGGGAGACACCAAAAACAGTTCAACAAACTGGGCCCGGGCAAAAGGCTGTTCAACAGTTTTCAAAAACAACTGCTTCTGCCATTGATGAAAGCCTTGACCTTGGCGAGAATTTGAAAAACAGCCTTGAAGAAATCAGCAAGCCAGTGAAAAAAGCCCCTGTTGAAGAAAAACAAGTTGAAAAATCAACTGCAGAAAGGGAAATTGAAGAAATCGGAAAAAAAATTGAAATCGATTCTTATGGCGATGTTAAAATTTACCAGATTCCGGGAAAAGCACTTCTTTATTATATGGCGCCGGTTCCAAGGCCTTCAGGCTCTGAAAAAGCAATTATTAGCACCATAAAAGAAGCGGCTACAAGGCTCATTACAATCAGCCCTTATAGAATCCGCGACCCTGAACAGAGAAGGGCAATTTACAGGCAAAAAATTTTGGAAATTTTGCGTTCAGCCCCGGAACTGCATATTCCCGAAAGAAGATTCGATTTTTATGCCGAAGCAGTTGTAAGGGAAATGGTTGGCTATGGAATGATTGATGCCATTGTCAGGGATGACAAGCTTGAAGAAATAATGGTTATTGGCGCAAAAAAACCTGTTTACCTGTTCCACAGGCAATACGGAATGATGACAAGCAACATTGAATTTTATTCCGAATCAGAAATCCAAGACCTCGTTAACAGGATTGCAAGAGAAGTCGGGAGAAGAGTCGACATCAGCAGCCCGTTGCTTGATGCAAGGCTTCCGGACGGAAGCAGGGTAAACGCAAGCTTTCCCCCTGCATCAGTTGAAAACAGCACTTTGACAATCAGAAAATTCAGGGAAGACCCTTATTCAATTGTAGACTTAATAAACCTGAATACTGTTACGCCTGATGCCGCAGGATTTTTGTGGGTTGCAGTGGAAGGCCTTGGAAGCAGGCCTGCGAACATTCTTATTGCAGGAGGAGCTGGAAGCGGAAAAACAACAATGTTAAATGTACTGGCTTCTTTTGTGCCTGACACTGAAAGAATAATTACGATTGAAGACACTGCGGAACTAAACCTGCCTTTGAAACACTGGATTAGAATGGAATCACGGCCGCCTGGCTTGGAAGGAAAAGGAGAATTGACCCTTGACATTTTGACAAAAAATTCTTTGAGAATGAGGCCTGACAGGATAATTGTAGGAGAAGTCAGGCACGAAGAAGCATTCAGCCTGTTCACTGCAATGAACACTGGCCATCTTGGCTCAATGGGAACAGTGCATGCAAATTCAGCGCAGGAAACAATTATCAGGGTAACAAATCCTCCAATGAATGTTCCGGAATTAATGATGAGCGGTTTAGACTTGATTTTAATAGAACACAGGCTGCATGACAAAAAACAGGGAACCATTAGAAGAGTCACTGAAATTTCTGAAGTCAGCGGTGTTCTTTCAGGAAGAAGCCAGACACAAAAAATTTTTGAAAGAGATCCAATAAAAGACACTATTACAAGGACAGACGTGCCAATGAATTATTTGCAGACTCTTGGAGAATTCACTGGAATGATGAAAAAAGAGCTTGAAAATGAAATATTCCAAAGGGCAAATTATTTGAAACAATTAAGCAAAAAAGGAATCCGCGACTTGAAAAGCGTGCAGGAAGCAACACAATTATATATTTTAAAACAAAAAGGGCTGGCATGAATGGCTTCACTTGACAATATAAAAAAGAAAATTGCTGAAACCAGCCAGCAGCAAAAAGAAGAGCCAATTGCCACAAAAGAACCTGTTGGAGAAGCCCTTGAAAGCGTTGACGTTGACAAAGTTGAAAAAATTGTCCAAAAAATGCGCAAAAAATACCAATTGGAAGGCATAGAATTCAGTGCAATGGAAGGAAGCCTTGGAGAATTAAGAGGAATAATTGCGGAAGGCAAAACAAAAGAACTTGAAATACAAAAAATAGAAGAACTGCAGGAATTCAATTCAGGAATAGTAAAAGGAATTGGCGGAATTTATTTGAAACTCCGGGGCATATTAAATCCTTTGAGCAAAATAGTAATAAAAATGCCGCAAATGGAAACGCTTTCTTATTACCTTTTTTCGGCAAACATGCGCTATTCCATAAAACAATATGTAGCAATAACAGTGACTGTTTCTGCAATCGCATCACTGGCAAGCTTTTTGGCTTCAGGAATAATGCTCAGCTTGACAGAATTCCAAATTGCGTGGAAAATTTTTGTTCCAATAATCCTGGCTGTCTGGTTTTTTTTCATGACAGCAATAATAATGTTTCTTATTCCAAAAGAAAAAGCAAAATCAAGAGGCGATGCAATAAGCCTGGAATTGCCTTTTGCCCTAAGGCACATGGGAACAGAATTGCGCTCGGGAATAGGGCTTTACAGGACAATGCAAGCAGTTGCAACTTCTGATTACGGAGTCCTAAGCGAAGAATTTGCAAAAACAATAACTGAAATAGAAGAAGGCGTTGAAACAAAAGAAGCGCTAAGCAGGCTTGCATTAAGGACACAAAGCAAAGCATTGAGAAATGCATTGGTCCACATGGTAAGGGCTTTGAAAACAGGCGGCAATGTATCCGAAATAATGAATACAATTGCAGACGATGTTGGATTTGAATTAAGAATGAAAATCAGGGATTTTTCACAAAAAATGAATTTTTTTGGAATAATATTCATTTTCGTTGCAATATTAATGCCGGTAATAATCCTAATATTGGGAGGCATAAGAAACAGTGCATTTCAAAACGCTTCAGTGCCAATGAACACAATTCCATTGACGCCAATGGCAATGACAGCTTTTTTCTTTGTAATACTCCCATTCTTGCTGCTAAGCTTGATTATTTACATTAAAGGAACACAACCAAAGGTATAAACATGGCATTAAAAAAAGAAAAAAGATTCGGGCTTTTAAACAAATACAGGGGCATTTTCCGGCAAGCCCAATTCAAGGCAAACATGGAACAATGGATAATTCTCTCTGTTTTTGTTTCAATTGCATTATTTGCAATATGCTTTTCCCTGATTGAATTCCTAAAATTGCCAGTCTCGCAAATCGCAAGCCTTGCAGTACTGCTCAGCACAATAGACCTAATGCTCGGCTATCCTTACCTGAAAGCACTGGAAAGAGTCAATCAAATAGAAGAAAGCCTGCCAGACGCCTTAAAACAAATGGCAGACACACTAAAAGCAGGAGGCACATACGAATTCGCATTAAGAGAAGTCGCCATATCCCAATACGGGCCGTTAAGCAAGGAAATTGAAAACGCGCTCAGAAAACTGGAAGAAGGAGACAACCTTGAAAACAGCCTAAGCAGTTTTGCAGAAAATATTAATTCAAGGCTCATAAAAAGAAGCATAGCAGTAATCATTGACTCAATAAAAGCAGGAGCAGGCCTGGCAGATGTTCTTGATGAAATTTCAAACGATGTAAGGGAAATTCACAGGTTAAACCGCGAAAGAGTATCACAAACATTATTGCAAGTGATTTTCATAATCACGGCAGGAGTATTAATAACCCCGGTTGTTTTTGGCTTTGTAACCACAGTAATAGAATTATTCGTAAAATCAACAGCGCAACTAGCTGCTTCCGAAGCAGACAAACTGGCTTCTTTTGCAACAAAAAACTATATTTTCTTTTTAATGCAATCCTATCTTTTAATTGAAGTTGCTGCAAGCAGCATAATGATTTCCTTGATGAAAGAAGGAAAAATAAGCAAAAGTATTATATACTTCCCAGTGCTTTTATTAATAGCTTTTGTAATTTACTATGGCACAGTATTTTTAGCAGGCGCATATATTCGTATTTAAAAAGGCGAAAAAAAATGTTTTTGGCTGAAAAAAAAGCCCAAGGTTCCTTGGAATACTTGCTGTTAATAGGCGGAGCAGTAATAGTAGCAGCAGTAGTCGGATTATACTTGAAAAACAGCGCAAACGCAATAAAACCCTAAGCCAAACAAAAAAAAACAATATTTATTAATTAATTAGAAAATTTCAAATAAGAAAATAAGATTAACAAAAAATACAAGGAGGTTAATTGCATGAATACAAAAGGACAAGGCGCATTAGAATACTTGCTGATAATAGGCGGAGCAATTATAGTAGCAGGAATAGTACTAACAATAGTAATGGGAGCAACAGGCCCCTCAAAATGTTCAACACAAGACCAAATAGCAAACGCAATGTGCGCAAAATTTACGACAACGGATTGCCCAACAGGCGACCCAGACGGTACTGGAACTGCTTGCGCAGCTGCTGCTTGCCAGGTTTCAAATTCAACCTGCGTAGCAAAAGCAGCAGGGGCTCTCGGAAGGGGCGCAAATTGTTTCCCGTGCTAACAGCAAGGTTTTTTGCATGAATACAAAAGGACAAGGCGCATTAGAATACTTGCTGATAATAGGCGGAGCAATTATAGTAGCAGGAATAGTGCTAACAATCTTAATGGGAGCATCAGGACCCTCAAAATGTTCTGCACAGGATCAAATAGCAAACGCACTATGCGCAAAATTTACAACAAATCCAACCACAAATTGCACAGGAGGAGACCCTGATGGTGGAAGTACTACTTGTGCAGCTGGTGCTTGCCAGGTCTCAGGTTCAACTTGCATAGCAAAAGCAGCATGGGTTAGTGTCACTTTACCTGGAAGAGGCCAAACTTGCTTCCCGTGCTAAGCGTTTAGGGTTTTTTTATGGATTGCAGGGCACAAATTTCTTTTGAATACTTGGTTCTGGCAACTTTTGCCATTATCCTGGCAATTGCTGCTGCCCTGCTTTTGGATACTCTCCGCACAATTTCATTGTCATCACAGGCAAAAATTTTGAATTACAGGAACAAAACAATTACCTCGATTCTGGGTTAAAAAAAAGGAATTGGTGGTTTTTTGTTTCCTTTTCTTTTTTTTTTAATTTCAATTGTTTTTCTGGCAATTGCATCTTACACTGATTTGAAAGCAAGAATCGTTTCAAACAAACTGAATTACGGAATGCTTGCAATCGGCCTTGTTGGGCATGCCGCATGGGCTTTTCTTGCAGGCAATGCAATGATTTTTGTTTTCTGCATTGCAGCAACAGCAATTGCATTTGGTTTTTCTTATGCCCTGTGGAAAATCGGAGCCTGGGCAGGCGGAGACGTAAAATTAATTACTGCTCTTTCAGCCTTAAACCCTGTTAACCCCGCAATACTTGGGCTTTCAGGATTAACAGGGATTGGCTTATTCAATCCAGTGCAATTGCCTGTTTTTCCGTTTTCAATTTTTGTTTTTTCTATTTTTTCAATGATACCCTATGCCGGGTTTGTGAGCGCAAAAAGGCTCTTGAAAAACAGGGAAGTGAAAAAAGAATTTTTGGCTGATTTCAAAAAAAAGTTTTTTTCCACAATCGAATTTTCAATGGCAATTATAGGAATAGGGGCAGTGCTGGTTTTTCTTGGAATCACTCTCTGGGCTGATTTGCCATTGCTTTTTGCTTTCGGCTTAATCAGGAAAAAAATTGTGCGGATTGCAATTGCAATTGCCTTGTTTGCCTTTGCAGTGTGGAAAAATGTCTTTGATGCCCAATGGCTTGCCTGGCTTGTCCTGCTTTTTATGGGAGCGTGGCTGCTTTTCAGGCTTTATTCCCTTTCAAAAAAACTGATGAGAAAAAAAATTAAAATTGGAAATCTGGAAGAAGGGATGATTCCGGCTGAAACCCTCATTGAAAACAGCGGAAAAATAGAAAAAACCCCGGATTTTGAAATCAAAAAAATTATTAATCACCTTGTGCATAATAGATTGGGGGAATTGAACGCCCTGCTTAATCCCAAAGGCAGGATTATAATTTCAAGCGCAAGGGCAGCCGGGCTTGAGGCGGATGAAATAACTGAATTGAAAAAACTGGCTTTGGAAAAAAAAATTGAAAATGAAATTTTAATAAAGGAAAGTGTTCCGCTTGTTCCCGCAATTTTAATTGGATATGTTTTGCTGAATATTTTTGGTGATGTGCTTTGGAAAATGCTTTTTGCAATTTGAAAAAAGAAAACTCTTCCTGTTCAACATATAAGCCAAGTTTTCTTTCTTTGGGCAGCTTACACTTTCTTTCTTTTGAAAAAAGAAAGAAATGGCAGAATGGCCAGATTTCAATTGAATTCATGTTTTTGCTGGTTTTTGTAATAATTTTTATTGCAAGCACGGCAATTCCTGCAGTGGACCTGGCTAACAATTCAGCTGAAGAAATTTCAAGGCTTGGAAACACAAAAATTTCAGCGCAAAAGCTTGCCGATGGAATTGACGCGATTTCAATTTCGCCGAGCAGTGCAAAATCCACAATAAAGCTTTTTGTGGAAGACAAAAGCGCCATTGACTGCAATTTTGAAGATTCTGCGAACAGGAAAATAGATTTCAATGCAGAAATGATTGTTTCTCAATACAATCCGTATAGCAATAATTGCGGCGGAAACCCCCTTGTTTGCACGGGCGAAGCAGTGCTTTCTGCTCCGCAATCAGTGCCAATTGAATGCGCATTTGACAGCGGAAGCCCAATAATCAACGGAAAACAGTTTGCCGAAGTAATAATTGAAAAAAACTCTTCTGGCAAAGTAAGTGTCAAATATGACTGACAAAAAAGCCCAGGCAAGCATGGAAATGATTTTCATTGCAACATTTGTAATAATAATCTGCGTTGTGATACTTGGCTATTTTAATTCCATAAAAAGCTCGACTGTCGCAATCAGCCTTGCAAAAGCAAACACTCTTGACGCCTTAAACAAGTCTTCAAAAAATTTTACAATTCAAAAAATAGATTTCACTGAAGGCGCAGGAAGCATTGAAATAAACATTCTTACAATGCCAGCTTCTGGAATTGAGTGCCTTGACATTAACGGCTCTGGAACAAGGCAATTGATAATAGAAAAAGCCGGCTATTCTGCAGGCACAGTTACAATAAAAGCAAACAGCAACCCCTGCTGAAGATTCGCTTTTCAACGAAAAAAAACATTGCTTTTTATTTTTTCTCTTTTTGGATTTCTTCATGCCATTAAAACCCAGCTGGGAAAAAACCGCTCTTGCTGTTTCAATTGCAGGAATTGCCTGCCTTTTTTTTGCGCAAAACTATTTCCAGGCAGAACAGCTTACAATCGGAGAAATTGAAAAAGAAAAAAACGGAACACTCGTTGAAACCAAAGGCAGAATCAACCAGCTTGGAGAAAACGAAAAAACCCTTTTTTTCGAATTATTTGACGGAAACAAAATTTTTGCAATAAAATTCAATCCAACAACAGAAGAAAGAAAAATCGCACGGGAAAACAAATTCGTGAAAATCACAGGAAAAAAAGAATTGAATGGAAAAAAACCTGAAATAATAATTGAAAAAATAAGCCTCTGGGAACCATGACAAGGGCAAAGGCAAGAGCATGGTTCTGGAACTTATCTGCTGGATTTTTTTGGGCTGCATTATTGGGCTCTTCACAGGGCTTGCTCCCGGAATCCACGTCAATACAATCGCAGCAATCGCAATAACAATGCAATTTTCAAACCCGCTTGGAGCAAGCCTTATGATTGCAAGCATGAGCATTGTCCACTGCTTTGCAGACCTGATTCCAAGCATCCTGCTTGGCGCCCCAAAAGAAGAAAACTTTTTGGCTGCATTGCCTGGCCACAAGATGCTTCTGAAAGGCAAAGGCCTGCTGGCAGTCAGGCTTGCTGCAACAGGCGCGCTTGCAACAGGAATAATTTCCCTGGCATTTATCCCTGTTTTCCTGCTGCTAATCCTGAAAGGAGAAAAATTTTTTTCAGCAATAATCCCTTTTGCACTGGTTTTTGTCCTTGGAACAATGGTTTTCTGCGAAAAAGAATTTGAAAAAAAAATTTGGGCAATAATCATAATTGTGCTTTCGGGAATCCTGGGCTTGATTGTTTTGGGCGGAAAAATTTTTGTCCAAGAACCCCTATTCGCATGCATCACCGGCTTTTTCGGGGCAGCAACAATAATTGAATCAATCAGGAAAAAAAGCGTTTTGCCAAAACAATGCAGAAAAAAAACAAAAATCAACAGCAAAGACGCTTTGGAAGGCGGAGCTCTTGGTTTCATTGCGGGAATAATCACCACTATTTTGCCGGCAACAGGCTCAAGCCAATCGGCTTTTATCCTGCAAAAAATTTTTGGAAAGATTCGGGCAAAAAAATTTCTTGTCCTGATAGGGGGCAGCAGTATTTCAAACGTCGTTTTCGGCTTTGCGGGACTGTTTGCATGGGAAAAAACACGGAACGGAAGCGCAGCCGCAATACGCGGGCTGATTGGATTAAGCCAGCAAAACCTAGTAATGATAATGATTGCCTGTGCAATAGCGCTCGGCTTTGGGTTTATTGCAACAGGAATAATTTCCAAATTGTTCATTGAAAAAATAGAAAAAACAAATTATAAAAAAATAAATCTTGCGATTCTCTCATTGCTATGCGCCCTCGTAATGCTGTTGTCAAACGGCTTCGGGATAATAGCGTTTATAACAGCAACCTCAATCGGCCTGATTGCTGTTTCAAAAAAATCAAGGAGAACCAATTGCATGGCTTTTTTAATGATTCCAACACTATTTTTTTATCTGGGATTGCAATGAAAGAAAACAAAAAAATCCTTGCAAAAAGAAAAACCCTTGAATCCATTGCCGAAGCTGCAAAAAATGTTTTTCCAAACGAATTCATTGCATTGCTGGGAAGCAAAAATAAAAACAGCATAATAGACGAACTGGTTGTCACTCCCGCGACTTTTGGGGATTCTTTTTCTTCTGTTTACCTGGATTTGCTGCCTTTTGACAAAAGCATTGTGGGAAGCGTCCACTCGCATCCCTCTGATAACAACTGGCCGAGCAGCGCTGACAAAAGATTTTTCAAAAAAACAGGAAAAATTCATTTAATAATTTGCCTTCCATTTAATATTTCAAGCATACGGGCATTCGATGCAGAAGGAAAAGAAGTTGAAATTGAAGTGGTTGAATGAAAACAGGCAGCGCATTAAAGCCAAAAAACAAGGTTATCCTGATTATCAGGGATGGATGGGGCCATAGCAAAGAAACAAAGGGAAACGCAGTAAAAGCTGCAAATGTCCCGAACAACGATTATTATGAAAAAAATTTTCCCATGGCAACATTGAAATGCAGCGGCAATGCAGTCGGCCTGCCTGAAGGAACGCAAGGAGGCTCTGAACCCGGGCACTTGACAATAGGGGCAGGCAGGATAGTCTGGCAGCCCCTTGAATTCATAAACAAGGAGATTTGCTCTGGAAAATTTTTTAAAAACCCTGCTTTAATGATTGCAATAAACAACTGCAAAAAAAACAATTCAGCATTGCATTTAATGGGCTTGTTTTCAGATGAAGGCATACATGGAATGACAACTCATTTGTATGCCCTGCTTGAACTTGCAAAGAAAAACAAAATAGAAAAAGTTTTTGTGCACGCTTTTCTTGACGGCAGAGACGTTCCTGAAAAAAGCGCAAAAAAATATTTTGAAGAATTTGCAAAAAAAACAAGAGAAATCGGAGTTGGAAAAATAGCAACAATCACAGGCAGATACTATGCAATGGACAGGGACAAAAATTACGGCAGGACAGAAAAATCATACCAGCTCCTGGCCAACGGCGCTGGCTTCAAAGAAACAGACTGCTTGAAGGCAATTGAAAACGCCTATGCACGGGGCGACAAAACAGATTATTATGTACAGCCAATTGCAATTGTTGATTCACAAGGAAAGCTTATTGCAACAATAAAAGACAAGGATTCAATTATTTTCTGGAATTTTCGAAGCGACAGGACAAGGCAGATTACTTATGCTTTTACAAATGAAAATTTTACAGAATTTGACAGGGGCAAAAAACTTGACATCGCATTCGTATGCATGAGCAGGTATGATGAAAACCTGGAACTGCCTGTTGCCTTTGAACAGTTAAAAGTAGGCAAAAACCTCGGCTGGGCATTGTCACAAGCAGGCTTGAAACAATTAAGAATCGCAGAAACAGAAAAATATGCCCATGTAACATTTTTTTTCAACAGCCAAATAGAAGAGCCTTTTGCAGGAGAAGACAGGATTTTGGTGCCATCCCCAAAAGTGCCTTCCTATGATGAAAAACCCGAAATGTCAGCATTTGAAATAACAGAAAAAATCCTGCCTGAAATTGAAAAAGAAAAATACGATTTTATTGCAGTAAATTTTGCAAACTGCGACCTTGTCGGGCACTCTGCAAACTTTGAAGCAGGAATAAAAGCCTGCGAAACAGTTGACAAATGCACTGGAAAAATCGTAAAGCTCGGATTGGAAAAAAATTATGCCTGCCTCTTAACAGGAGACCACGGCAACATTGAAACAATGTTTTATCCAAACGGAGAGCCAAACCCAAGCCATGGAACAAACCCAGTGCCATTCTTCCTAATCAGCAATGACAAAAAATTCCAAAAAGCAAAGCTCAGAGAAGGCGGGCTTTCAGACATTGCCCCAACAATCATTGAAATAATGGGCCTGAAAAAACCAAAAGAAATGACAGGAAAAAGCCTTTTAAAAAAAGCCTAGAAAAAACCCTTCGAAAAAGCCCGATAAAACACTAAAAGCCCCAACAACTAATTTTAAATAATATAAAACCATTATTGAATAGCATGTGCAAGAAAAAAAACAAAGGCCAGTCAAGCTTTGATTTTATAATTGCAATCATATTTGCAATAATCTTTTTCCAGGCTTTTTCAATAATCAGCGACCAGATAATAACAATGCAAGAAGAAACAGCAATAAGGGCACAAACAAAAGAAATTGCACTGAATACAGCCGCAATAATTTCCGCTTCACAAGCATTAAATGAAACAAGCAGCAGTTTTGAAATTATCTATAAAACAGCCGTTGTAAAAACATTGACTGACAGGCCAAAAGACTGCAAAATAAGCATAACTGCATCAGAAGTCCAGGTAAAGCTTGACACTGACCCGCCTGAAACAGCTGTTTTTATGAAACCAGCAGGCATTACAATAAACAAGGCAGAATTAAACTGCGGCGACACAATCAATATAAGCAAGTGAATTTTATGAAAAAAGCGCAATTATTATCAATGGATTTGCTGATTGCACTTATCGCAGTGGTTTTCAGCATAGGCCTGCTTATACAATTCAATGAAACAATGATTTATTCCCAAAAAGAAAAAACCCTGCAAAAAGAACTTGAAGGAATTGGAAAAACAGCTTCAATGCTGCTAGTGGGAAATCCGCAAATAATCTGCGCTGTTGATTCTGCAATCCCCCCATCCCAAATTGGTTATTTGGAAAATTGTGTTGATTCTTCAGGGAGTTATGCAAAAATAACTGCTGCAAACCTTGGAATTCCAACAGGAACGGGAAAGTATGATTTTGCGGTTTATGAGCAAGGACTAAAAATTGCCGGCAGTGATTTTCCAGTCTCTGTGCCTGCAAATATTTATTCGGAAAAAAGAATTGTTGTGTTAAGCAATGGAAACGTGCAAAAACAGGGCTTGGAAATTTGCATGGGAAATGCAACCGGAAGCTGCACAGCACTGTCAAAAACAGAACTGGCAATTTATGTCTGGAGGGCATGACATGGAAAAAGCATTTTTTTTCAGCATTGACGCGGCAATAGGCATAGCAGCGGTTTTCATTGCAATGTCAAGCATGACTTTCCTTTACCTTCAGGATTCAAGCGGCCCAAAAATTTTCCAGTCAACAGACCAGAACATGTCTGACAGCGCAATAATCGGTTTTTATTTGGACAAAAGCCCTGCAGACATGGGCCTGAGCAATGCAATTGCAAGCAGCGCAAAACAGGGTTTTTGCGGAAGAATCTTCAATTACAATCCAAACAATGCAATAGCAGGAATGCAATCTGCGCCAGCTGACAAGAATTATTGCGGTGGAATATGAACAAAGGAATTTTCAGCGGCCTGATTGCGGCAACAGCAATTATCCTGATCGGGGCAATAATCCTGACTACAAGCGCCAATGTAAAAAACAATGGCAGCGAAAATTTTTCAGAAAAAATTTTGGAAACAAAAAGAGAATGGAACAATGCAAGATATTTGCTGGACAAAACCCTTTCAGACAAATTAGCCGACAGCGTTGCATTGCCCGCATGCACTTTCACTGCGCCGAATCAAGAGCAAATAGAAAGCTATTTTAGCAACACAATTGACAATTCAATTAAAAATTGCGATTTTGAGCCAGTGCAAATAACTTCAAGCGCCCAAAACAATTTTGCAATAAGCTTTAATCTGGGCTGTTCAAAAAAAATCAGCAATGATTTTGAAATAAAAAAATTTGAAAAAACAGTCGCATTTGCAAAAAAAGCAGATGTTCAAAAAGATGTTCCTGCAATTGGAAAATGCACAATAACAATAACAGACCTGCAGTCAAACATTGTCGAAGTCCAAAAAACCCTCCCATAAAAGCAATTAGTTTTTTTCCTTGCAAAAACAAAAATTAATTAAGGGGTTCAGCCCAAATTAATTTAACTGGAGGTAATCAAACATGGAAAAAAAATTTGTTATCGGCACAGGAATCTGGGCAGGCATTGCAATAATCGGAATTGTTTTTCTGGCAGTTTTTTACACAAACATTTTTTACAACCAAACAACAGGCGATGCAAGAACAGGAACAAAAATTGTCATTCCAAATGTGAACATCAAGGAAGTCGCTTATACTGTTTCAACTGACAAACCAAACATTGCAATTGCAAAATTTGCAGAAGCAAGCGATTCCGAAGAAAAAACAGGAACAGAACTGACTATTTACAACCAAGGATTTGCATTGGCAAAAGAAAAAAGAAGCCTGTTCCTGAAACAAGGGGTTAACGTTGTAAAATACAAAGATGTTGCCTCTCAAATAGACCCTACAAGCGTAATGTTCAGGGACATTGGAGACACATCAACAATTGTCTTGGAACAAAATTATGAATACGATTTGGTCAGCAAAACAAAACTGCTTGAAAAATACCTTGACAGGCAAATAACAGTGCAGGCAACAGAAGGAACCGGAACAAAAGAATACAGCGGGACACTTTTAAGTTATGAAGACGGAATTACTCTTCAAATGCTGGAAGGAGTTATTTCAATAACCAATCCTGAAAGAATTTCTTTTCCGGAACTGCCGGAAGGCCTGCTTACAAAACCAACTCTTGTATGGCATGTTTTTGCCAACAGCGAGGGAACAAGAAACACTGAAACAACTTACCTTACAAACGGAATGAACTGGAGAGCAGATTACATTGCAAAAGTAAATCCTGACGACAGCGCAATGGGCTTTTCAGGCTGGGTTACTACAACAAACAATTCAGGAACAGCTTATCCAGACACAAAATTAAAGCTCGTGGCAGGCGACATTCATAAGATAAGCGAAGGATTAAAATACGGTGAAATTCAAGACAAAATCAGGGAAACCGCGCCTTCAGCAGCAAATGGCGGTTTTACGCAAGAAGCATTGTTTGAATACCACGTGTACACTCTTGAAAGAAAAACAGACATTTTGAACAATGAAACAAAACAAATTTCACTGCTTGCAGCAGAAAATGTCCCAGTAACAAAAGAACTTGTTTACAACGGAGCAGAAAACGGCACAAAAGTACAAATAAAACTTAATTTCAAAAATTCTGATTCACAAGGCCTGGGAATGCCGCTCCCTAAAGGAATTGTAAGAGTTTACAAGGAAGATTCTTCTGGGCAATTGCAGTTTGTGGGAGAAGACCAGATTGACCACACTGCAAAAGACGAAAAAATCCGCTTGTATCTCGGAGACGCTTTTGACATTGTGGGAGAAAGAAAAACAACAGAATCAACAAACCTTTCCCCTGGCTATTACAAGGAATCCTATGAAATTATTTTAAGAAACCACAAAGATACAGAACAAGAAGTAATAATCGAAGAATACGCCGGAAGCAGCTGGACAGTAACACAAAAAAGCGATCCCTTTACACAAAAAGACGCTTACAACATAGAATTCAAAGTAAAAGTGCCTGCAAATGGAGAAAAAAAGGTCACATACACAATAGAACACAGATACTATTGGTAACAACATCTTTAGTGTGTTTGCTTCATCCCAAAAATAAAAAGCGTCTTTTTTTACCGCCAAATGGGAAGTTTCAAAGGGCACTCTTTTTTGTGTTCCACTGCATTTTGCTGGCATGCAGTTATTTGTTCATCCGTAGTATACAGGGAACTGCAAAAATCAGAATTAATTTGGTTGCAAATCGCCGCTATTTCTTCTGGCATTTCTTTTCCCAATGCCATTGCCCTAAGGCAAACAGCTTGATTGCCTGTAAAATAATTTCCCTTGCAAACCTCAACAATTTTTTCAGTGGAAAGAACCTTGGCAAGTTCCACAAAACTATCAATTTCCTGGCCATCGCTTTGTTCAAATGCAATCACTGCCAGTGATAATTTTTCCTGTTCTTGCACAGAAAATTGCGCCCCTGATTGTATTTCTTCCTCAGGGCGAAACCAACTTGCACCAACAATAACAAGAGCTATTACAACAATAGTTACCAACAATGCTGCAAGCAGAAAACATTGCTTGTTCATTTGATGCCTACGCCCCAAGCCAATAATTGAGGGGCATTCTGGAATCCAGTTGGAAAAACTGTTTTGTCGAGTTGTGCCCGCCCAAAAGAACATTCCCCCGCATAGTCCCACGCGGTTCCATTAGTATTCATAATATCGTCTGATTGCACAGTATGAAATAAGCCCAATAGGTGTCCAAGTTCATGGCTTCCCATATTGCCAATCATCCGGCCCATTCCTTTAACTGACAAGCCCATGGTTTGGTAACGATAAAATGCATTCACATAAATAATCGCATTTTGCTGCTTTTCTGCATTATACTGATCCACATTATCAGCAAGCCCCAGCATAACAGCATTATCCAGGGCTGCAAAGTAAACCGTTGAATAAGGTTCTGGAGGCATTGGTTCGTCAGAAGTTGAAATTTCAACATTATAAAGCGCATAGTTGTCTTTTATATTCTGTGTGATGAATTGTTTCAGTTGCTCTGTTTGGCCGGCAAATTGCGGATCAATTTCTGCTGCATTCATAGGCCCAAAAGAAAGATTTTTTCTGCGATTAACGGTTATGTTTTCTGCCCCATCAAAATCAAGAACAACCCGTTGTAATGCCGGGGAATTGCTTGGTTTCTGGTCGGGTTCTTTCACCACTTCGAGGGAACATTCCCAGACATTTTCCGCTTTAATCCAAAAGACTGTATCGCGGCTGGAGCGCATCACGCCTACCTGAAGGTTTGTTGGCTCCCGAAGAGTATATACTGCTGAGTGCCCATTGGAAATATTATTTCGTTTCAACAAATTCTTCGATTCATCAAAAACAGCTACCAAAAGGTTAGGCCCACTGCGTAGCTCGACAGTCAGTTGGTCATTTTGCAATCCTTTTGATTTGATATCAAAAAGCTGGTATTCCGGGGAAGCTCCAATCGAACACTCCAAGGCCTGTTGGAATCTTCCTTGCACATTGGCTGATTGCTCGCTGCAAGCAGCGATGTTTAACTGCCAGAGATTCATAATTTCTTCCTGGGCAGTTTCAAAAGACTTTTTATTCCAGGCATATTTGGTTTCGTTTTGTGTTTTTGCTACACAGATGTTGTTGTTTTTGATTTGCGTGAAAATGTCTTCAATTGATTGCACTGCAGGCCCGCTTGTCGGGGTATTCAATTGAATTGTTTCACTGTTCAAAGTAGAATTTTGTGTTGTTGCAAAAAGCCCAGTGGTTCCACAGCGCGATAAAATAATTGCGGGTTCTGTGCCTGTTGCTGGCGTGAAAAACATTGCCTGGGCAAAAACTTTTCCTGAATTTCCATTGCCAAATTCAATTTTATAACCATCCTTGTTTGTTCTGCACTCTGAAATTTTTTCATCATGCACAGTGATTGGCAATGCTGGAATAAAATCAGAACAGGGTTTGTTTGATGCTGGAAAAGTCCATTCATTAAAACTTGGAACATCTGGCCTTACAGCTGATTCTCCGGTTGCTATCCTCAATTGATAACTGCTGGAATTTTCATTGGCTAAATCAATTAAAGTTCCAACTGGAATTGCGCGTGAAAAACTTGCAGCCATTTCCATGCCGTTATTTGAGATTGCCAGCACGTTTCCTTTTTGGCCAGCAGCATTCAAGGCGCTAAAATCTTTTTCTGCTGTTAACCAGATTTTTTTGTATGCTTTTTTTGCCAAGCTTTCAGCGGTTGCCATATTCCCAAGTGTTTGGTACAAAACAATGTTTTCAGGATTTCCCTGCCCGGAAGAATTTACAAATTGCACGCCATAATCATTTGTTCTATTTTGATTTTGGGCTATTAAATCATAATCCAATGAAAATTCCAAAAAAGGGCTTTTTTCTTCTTCAGAAACAGTATTGGTTTTTTGCAGTGTTATTGTAAAGCTTTTAACTGCAGGCTCTCCAGTACTGGTAAAAAATGTATAGGGTTCTTCTGCCCAATCAAAAACCATTTGGACAGTGTACTCTCCTGCGGAAATATTGGTAAACCCAAGTTTTATTATTGGGGCTTCAAAATATTTGTACCATTTTTGATTAAATGATTCTGGAACAGAAAAAAACTGTGTGTTGCGCAAAGCAGCAAAATCCTGCAAAATCTGGTTTGTATAGCGCTCTGTTCTAAGCCGCACAGTAAATTCAGTGCCTTCATTGAATTGCCCTTCAGCATATGCTGTGTTTTTGGCAGTTTTTTCAAGCTGTTCCAATTTTTGATACAATTTAATGAGAAATTGTTCTCCGTCCAAAAAAATTTTTCCATTATCCAAATCAGGATTATCCATGAAAGAATAATTAGTTGAAACAAGAGGAACCGCAGCAGGGCCTGTTATTCCTTTTTCTCCTGCAATTGTTTCACAAGCCGTTGCTTCTGCGGAAGGTACAGTTTCGTCAGGAGTTAAAGCACTGCATTGCGCTTTGAATTCTGAAATAGCTGAACATGGCTCGCTTTCGCTGCAAGCAGAATAAGATGCTACAAAGGTCCATGCACTGTAAGGCTGGTTTTCAACAAACTCTCGCTTTTCGCAAAGAACCTCGACTTTAGTATTCTCTTTTCCTTCTCTCGGGTCACAATAACTTGCTTTAACCCAAGTAGAATAGTCGTCACGTTCAATATCCTCTTGACCATTAAGGCTTGTTGCCTCCAAATAGCCACAAAACTCATCAGTTTTCACTATGCCCAATCTTTTGTTATCCCACAAATCCAAAATTGGACCCAAAGCAGAAAGCTCCGTTATATTTGTTTCACAAAAAGCACGGTTAACGGTCCTTCCATACTCTGTCTGAACACAATGCTGGTTTTCATTGCAAACCCCTGCTTCTTCAAAAACAACTCCAGCACCCAAATTGTCAGCATTGCATTTGTACGAAAGAAAAGCATTTTTTGCGCTCGCAGCAAAAATATTATCAGCCATTGCATCCTGGCCATATTCCCGCAACTTGGTTATTTCTGCGCCAAAATTTCTTGTCAGTTCTTGGGCACAAATTGTCCCTTCATAAGAATGATAACTAGCGTGTAATTTGTAACAATTCTTTTGGTTAAATTCTGTAACCGGATTGCCAATGGGCGGATTGCCAAGGCAACCAAAAAACAACAGCAGGCAGAAAAGAAAAAAAAACGGCAAAATTTTGTTAAAGCGCATACATTATTAATTAACCCTAATTACTATTTAAATTTGACTCCCAAACAAAAATAGTTAATGAGAAAATATTTGGCATAAAAATTAGCCTATTTTATAGTAGTATTCTCCTATTTGCTTTTGTTCCTTGTCTAACACGGAATCCAGTTTATTTATTCTGGGCCTGCCGCTAGAAGCATCTCTTCTCATTGAAACATTCATTTCTTTCAAAAAAAGGTTCATGCCTTCGTGCATTGGCATTGGTTGCGAGGAAAAGCCTTTTTTTGCAGGCTCTCCTGAAAAAACAATTAGCCTGTCTGAAATGTAATCCTGGAACAAAATATCGTGGTCAACAACCAAAGCAATTTTTTTTGTGGTTGAAACAACGCTTTTAATGCAGTCTGCCACGCGCAGCCTGTCTTCAATGTCAATGAAAGCGCTTGGCTCGTCAAGCAGAATCAAATCCGCCCCAAGGCAGAGATTATAGGCAATGCTGGTTTTCTGCAGTTCTCCTCCGCTTAATTCATCAAGGCGGTGTTCAAAAAAATTTTTGATGCCAAGTTTTCTGTCAACCTCTGTTTCAAACAATTGCTGGTTAATTTCCCTGCTGGAGAATAATTGCTGGACAAGAATTTTTTCAGGCGGCTTAAGGTACTGGGGTTTATAAGCAATTTTTAATTTGAAATTCAATTGAATATTGTCAGGCTTGATTTCTGATGCCAAAAGTTTTACAAAAGTTGTTTTTCCAATTGCGTTCGGCCCCAAAACACCGATTACTTCTCCTTCCATGAAATTGCCTGCGCTTGTCTGCATTGAAAAGTTTCCAAGTTTTTTTTCCAGGGCAGGGTATTCTATGATTGCCTTGCGCTTTTCAGAAAGCGCAGGCGGTTTTACTCCAAAAGAAAGTTCTTTTTCCCTGAAACGCGTATTTTCTTCCGGCAAAAATCCTTCCAAAAATTCGTTTATTCCATTGCGCACGCTTTTAATGCCGCTTGCAATTCCATAAACGGATTTGTTTCCATAAAAAATGTGGATATAATCGCTCAAATAATCAAGCAAAGCCAAATCGTGCTCGACAACAATAACAAAAGTTTTTTCGTCCAGCAATTGCCTTATCAATTCGGCTGCTTTCAGGCGCTGGCTGACATCCAAATAAGACGAAGGCTCATCAAAATAATAAATATCCGCTTTTTTTAAGGCACAGGCAGCAATTGCTATTCTCTGCAGTTCCCCCCCGGAAACTTTTGAAATTTCATTGTCAAGAACAGAATCTATGCCAAGCTCTGCTGCAATTTGGGGCAACTGCTTTTTTTCATCTGCTTTTTCAAGCAAAGCCCTTACTTTTCCCTTAAAAATTTCAGGAATCTCATCAACCTTTTGCGGCTTATAAGAAAGCCGAATTTGTTTTTTAGAAAGTTTTTCAAAAAAACCCTGCAATTCCTTTCCCCTGAAAAAAGAAATTGCCTTTTCATAAGATTCCCTTGAATCAAAATCAGCAAAATTCGGAACCAATTGGCCTGCAAGAATGCGGAGAGCAGTTGTTTTGCCAATTCCATTTCTCCCCAAAAGGCCGACAACAGAATTTGGCTTTGGAACCGGCAAATTAAACAATCTGAAAGCATTTTTGCCATATTGGTGGACAGGCACAGAATGCTTTTCAGAAACAAGGTTAATAATTGAAATGCACTGGACAATGCAGCGCTTGCAGCAAATTGAACAGCCAATGCACAAATCCTCGCTGATTACTGGCTTGTTGTCAGAGCCAAGAACAATACATTCTTTTCCGGCCCTGTTTACAGGGCAAGCGTTTGAACACAAGAAAGCACAGCCATCGCCGTTAATGCATTTTTCCTTGTCAATGACAGCTATTCTCACGGAATCTTTTTTTGCCATATAAAGCAATTGTGTTTAGAATGATTTTAAATTGTTCCACTCATGATTTTTTTATGAAAATTATTTTAATTGACAGGAAAATGAAATTGTTAAAAATAATCCCTGAAACTGCCGATGACTTGTGGCATTTGGAAAAGATTATTGAAAAAGGCGATTTGGTCAGCGGAAGCACTGACAGAAAAATTAAGGCAAAAAATGTTGACCAAAAATCCGAAAGAGTGCAATTGTTTGTTACAATAGAAATAGAAAAAACGGATTTTCAAAAATTTTCAGGCCAATTAAGGGTCCAGGGAATAATCATTGAAGGAAAACCAGAGGAATTAATTGAATTGAAATCCCATCAGACAATTGAAATTGAATTAAACAAGGCAATCACAATTAAAAAAAAGGAATTGAAAAATTTTCAAATTGAACGGCTGGAAAAAGCAAAGAAAGCTTCAAACAAGGAAAATATTTTGCTTGTTGTTTTGGACGAGGAAAGCGCAAGCTTTGGCTTGCTAAAAGAATTTGAGCTTGAACCAAGGGGAACTTTGCAGGGTGCAACAAGAGGAAAAAGATTTGAACAGGAAGAGGGAGCGCAAAAAAAATATTTTTCTGAAATAATGCAAAAATGCAGTGAAATAAAAGCAGGGAGCATTGTTTTTGCAGGCCCCGGCTTTGAAAAAGACTCATTGAAAAAATGGCTGGAAGAAAAAGGCTTTTCAAAATTTTTGTTTGCAAACACAAATTCAACCGGGATTACAGGCCTGCAGGAATTATTGAAAAGCGATGTTTTGGGCAAAATTTCAAAGCAACGGCAAATTATTCTGGAAGCAAAACTTGTTGAAGAAGTGCTTTTGAACATTGGAAAAAACACTGGTTTTGCAGAATACGGCTTTGAACAAGTGAAAAAAGCAGTGGAATTTGGGGCAGCAAAAGAATTGCTTGTCCTGGATAAACTGCTTTTGGAAAACAGGGAAAAAATTATTCCCCTGATGGATGCAATTGAAAAAAACAGGGGCATTGTGCATATTATCAATGCAGAACAGGAACCAGGCGAAAAACTGGGCGGGCTAGGCGGAATTGCAGCAATTTTGAAATTCAAATTGCAATATTA
>JAGVNX010000059.1 GCA_020053055.1 Candidatus Iainarchaeum sp. | reverse complement strand
CAGTTCTTCATCGGGATAAAATAATAGTGCCTTAAGGAGTTTTTAAGGCTTTATTTTACTTCAAAGGGGATGGCTGAAACAAGAACATCATCAGCATATATTTTGTATTCATATTTTCCCGGCAAAAAATCCATTGTTTCGCAGCCAGAAGTTCCGCCTTGCTTCAATTCCATTGGGATGTTTGCTTTTGGTCTTGTGTATTCATTTTTGTCTGTATCATAAACCGCTGTTCCAAGGGTTCCTGCGGGAATTGTTTTTATAATTAGGAAATCAGAGCAAAACTGGTCTGCAGAAGTAAAAACACCTGTTTTTACTGGAAAATTATTCGGGGGGCCAACCTGCACGCCAAGAGGCAATTTTCCCAGATACACGCGCGTAAAATACTCATCAAATTTTGTTTTGTCTGGCTGTTCAGAAAGCGGAGTTCCTGTGTTGTCACTCGGAGTTCCTGTTCCTGAAGAAACAATTGTAATTGGAATTGTTGTTACAACCCTGCCCCCGTATTCTATTTTGAACGTGTAATTTCCCGAAACAAGATTTTTGCTCGGATTGTAATTCTTGTATCCTGTTGCCCCTTTTGGAATATTGTATTCCTGGGAAGAAACAAGGTTTCCTGAAGGCTCAAACAAATTTACCTTTGCTTGGTTCTGGCAATCTACATCGCTTTTTACTGTAATAAAAATGCTGTCAGAGCTTGAGAATTGCGTTGCAGGATTTCCAAATTCTGTTTTTGAAGCCCATGCATCAAGGCCCTGCGGGCAAACAAGCGTGCTGCCGGGCTGGTCGTTGTTCGGAGAAGGCTGTCCTGTGTTTGGAGAGGGCTGGGTGCACCCGCTAAAAAGAATTAAAACTGCAATCAATCCAATAAAAATGTGGGTTTTCATTGCTTGAAATAGGAATTCTGCAAATAAATATCTATCTTTCTATAATGGCTTATTCCTGCAGAGTGAATTTTCTAATGTAATTATCTCCGTAAGCTGCGATTATTTGTTTTTTGTCTGGAGAAATCTGGACATTCATTACTCCAAGCAGAAGGTCCTTGTTGCTTGCATCTGGCTCAAAGCATTTTTCCCAGAGCACTGTGCCGTTTTCATTGAAAACTGTTATGCAGTTTGCAGGTGCTGTTCCCACAGCAATTAATTTTCCGTCTTCCGAAATTGCAACAGCATTATGTCCGACTGCGCCTGCATTGGGAAATTCCCTTGAGCCTCTTTTCCAGAGCAGATTTCCCTGCCCGTCAAACAAATAAACCAGCCCGCCAACTGTTCCAAGGGCAATTCTGCTTCCATTGGGAGTTGCTGCCCCTGCAGTTGCAGTATGGTCTGGAATCCTGTGTTTCCAGCGCAGTTCTCCCTGAGAATCAAATGAGAAAAAAGTCCTGCTTTTTCCTGTTGCAAAAACATTGTTTGCGGAATCAACAGCCATGAACAATGGAAACTCGCCTATTATGTTGCGCCATTTTTGTTTTCCTGAAAAATCAAATCCAGTGAGTTCCCTTGCGCCTGCAACAAAGCCGGAATCATCAGAGTAAAAGGCGCAGTTTCTTAGCCAGTCTCCCTGCCAGCTTAAATCCTGTTTTGTGCCTGTTTTGGCATCAAGCAGTGTCGGGGCGGTTCCTGAAAGAACTGTGCCTCCATTATTTGAAATACAGGCGCTTCTAGCCATTGAGCTGAAATCAGTTGTCCAGAGCAGTTTTCCGCTTTTGTCAACTGCATAAACTTTTCCGTCATGGCAGCCGGCAACAATTTCGCTTCCATCTTTTGCAATTGCAATTCCCCAGCATTCATTTCCAGTCGGCTGTTTCCATAAAATATTTAATTCTGAATCAAGCAAATAAAAATTTGTGGGCTTGTTCAATTCAGGGGGGTGCTTTGACTGGGCAGCGGCAAAAACACTCCAGTCAGAAGAAGGCTTTATCCAGAAAAATCCGAAATTGTCCTGAACCTGTTTTTCAAATGCAAGGGAATAATTTGCAGAGGAATTTTTCTTTTTCACGACAATATCGAGCGTAGCGGGATTTTTTCTTGTTGGGGCAATATTTCCTTTGAAATAATATTCATACCCTTTTCGCTCAACAAAAATATAATAATCTGTTGAATCGCATGCAAGTTGCTTGCCGAGGTAAATCGCATTAATGTCTTCCATTGCAAGCGTTGGAACAGAATAGTTTCCAAATTGGTCTGTTTCAGACTTAAAATCAACCCTGCCGCAATTCATTACTGCCATGACCATTGCATTTGAAACAGGCTTTCCTTGCTCGTCTTTCACTGTTCCTGAAATCTGGCTTGTTTCCTTTCCCCAGAATTTTTCGCCTGTGCTTCCAAAAGTAGAGGTAAATTCTATTGAATTTGCATCAGGCCCGCAGTTCCCTATTTTGAAATTCACATTAAAGGTTCCTTCTGCATCAACTGAAGCAAAATACCATAATTTTTTTTCTTCTCCGGGAGAAATTTCAATCGGGTCATTCTGCATTGCAAAAAAATGAAGATTCCATGCGGGAATTGTCTGCCTTAATTCACTAGTCATGCCTGTAGCGCAAAGGCTTTCCTTTGAAGAGCCAGTATTTTTCAAATTAATGAAAAAGTCTGTTCCGCTTTCAGTCAGGCCGCGCGCAATTGCGCTGGAAAAATAAGTTATTTCAATATCCTTAAATTTTTTTGAAACCAGTTTGCTTTCGGGAAAATTTTCAGGCAAGCCCGGCAGAGGTGCATTTGGGTTTATTTGTGGCTGGCCAGACCCGTTGCCTTGAGGCTGCTCCTGGTTTCCCTGAGGCCCGCGATTCTGGTCTTTTGGAGGCTCTGGCCTGCAATAGCCTTGTGTGCATTTGCAGTCAGGTGGAATCATTTGGACGCACTGACCTGTTAATTGTTCTCCCTTGAAAATGCAGCCGTAACAATTGTCAAGAATGCACTGGGAATCATCAGTGCATGGAGCGCGCTCTCCCTGAGGCGGGTATTGCCCTGACCCATTTGGATTTCCGCCGAAAGGCATGTCAGAACCATTGCCCTGCGGTTGCTGTGTGCAACCGCTGAAAAGAATGAGAATCGCAATCAAAACAACCAAAAAAACGCGTTTTTTCATTGCTTGAAATAGGAAGTTTTTGAATAAAAATCTTCCTTTTTAAAATCAGCAAAAAATATGGCCTTGAATTGTTCAGGATAATTGCCAGTTCATTATAGGCCAATATTTTATGTCATCGAAAAAAAAAGTTAAATGGCGCAGTCAATTAAAAAAATTGCGAAACCGTCGATTATGGCATTGTTCGCATTTTTTTGTTTTTTTTTCGCGCGGTTTTTAGGATTTGTGCAACAAGGAGGCGATTTGTATCTTGGTGACAGTCGGACGCAGAAGAATTATTGGTATAACTGTTTGGCAGTTCAAAGACCGGCGGCATATTGTGGTAATTTGGCCTCAACTCTTCGATTCTTTTCGCAATAAGAGGGGAAACGGCAACAATAAAATCCGGTCTGTTGTAGTTTGGCCATTCCCATACCCCAGTGGTATTGAGCGAAAGAGTAATGGGAAGTTTTCTCTTTCTGGCAAATTCAGCAAAATAATGGCTTGCTATGGTGGATGTTCCTTTTCCGGCTGCGCATACGAACCATATCTGTAGTTTCGGAGCGCTTGGTCGAGCAGAGGGTATTTCTTGATGGAACATTATATATGGGTGGGTTTTTTCCCATGGGCGGATTTCTTCTCGTGCCATTGTTATTGCTATCCTTTTTGAAGCGCCAGCTCTTTGTTTTTGCCGTACTATTGTCCGATATTCTCGTTTGAATGCCATCTTATCAATATGGGCTCTTGTCGTTTATTATATTTTGTGCCTTGCAGAAATCCTCCAGCAGGAAAAACAATGGATTTTAAAAAAAGTATGAACGTTTCTATCTGTACTAATTAAGGGGTTCACTCCAAGGGAAAAGGTTATTACCTATACACGTTCTGGTTAATTGTCAGTTCATTATTTATAGGCTCCAAGCCGGAAATCCAGCTTTTTTTTGCAGAATTAGTTTTTTTTTATTTTAGTCTTATGGCGTCTAAATTTCTTAGTGCGCTTGCATTGATTCTGAATTTGTCTGCTATGTATTTTGCAAATTCGCTTGCAGTGTTTTTTTCTCCGTGGTTTACAATTATTCTTTTTGGCTTTGGCTTGAGGCTTCTCAAATAGCCTACTAACTGGTTTCTGTCTGAGTGGCCTGAAAAGGCTTCTATTGTTTCAATGCGCATGTTTATGTTCAGCGCCCTTGTTTTGCCTGTGTTTTCTGTTATGGGAAGTGTTTTTACTCCGCTTTGTATTTTTCTCCCTAAACTGCCTTCTCCTTGGTAACCGACAAAAATCATTGTGTTGTTGGGATTTTCCGCCATTTTGTAAAAGTAATCCAGGCTTGGCCCGCCTGTCAGCATTCCGCTTGAAGTAATTATTATTGCGCCTTTTTCCTGCAGTATTTCCGCCCTGTTTTTTCCTTCTACTGGCGCAAAAATTTCTGATGTGAACGGGCTGTCATTTTGCAATATTCTTCTCTGGACTCCTTCACGCATGTATTCGGGGTAGGCAGTGTGGATTGCGCTTGCTTCTCTTGTCATTCCGTCAACATAGCATTTTGCGTCCAATAATCCTTTTCTATAAAAATTTTCTATTACAAGCATTATTTCCTGTGATCTTCCAACTGCAAAAACAGGGATTAATATGTTTCCGTCTTTTTGCATTGTTTCTTTTATCACGTTCAAAAGCTTGTCTTCGGATTCCTGCCTGTCTGGCTGTATGTCGTCTCTTCCGCCATAAGTGCTTTCAATTATCAAGGTTTCTAATCTTGGGTATTTGATGTCTACATTATTGAACAGTCTTGTAAAGCCGTTTTTTATGTCTCCGCTGTAAACAAGATTGTGCCCGCCTTCTCCAATGTGCATGTGCACTGAGGCGCTTCCGAGAATATGCGCTGCATTATGCAGTGTTAATCGCATGTCTGGTGCTATGTCTGTTACTTCTCTGTATTCCCTTGTTATGCAGTATTTCACCATTTCTTTAACATCTTTTTCGGAATATGGCGCTTCTTTTCTTTCTTTTGCAAGCACGTCTATGTAATCAAATTGCAGTAATGCCATTAGGTCTCTTGTCGGCGGAGTGCAATAAACAGGCCCCTTGTATCCCAGCTTAAAAAGATAAGGCACAAATCCGGAATGGTCCATGTGCGCGTGGCTTATTATTAATGCATCCAATTGTTCCATTGGAAAGTGGAGAATGTTCAGGTAGGGATAGGCTTCTTCCGGAGAATCGTTTGCAATGTTGACTCCGCAGTCCATCATTATTTTTGTGTGCGGTGTTTCAAGCAGCATGCAGCTTCTTCCAACTTGCCTGAATCCGCCTAATGCTATTAATCTTACCCAGTCATTCGGGCTGGTGTTGATTTTTGAATAAATTTTTTCCGCTGTTTCTTTCAGGATTTTTTTTCTTTCGTCGCTGTATTTGTGCAGGTGGTGCCTTATTCCTCTCAGTATTTCCGAGTCTTGTGTCGGCGCCCTTGTTATGTTTGGAACCCAGCCTGTTTCGGTTATTATTTTTTTGCTTGTTTCCCCGCCTTTTCCTATTACAAGCCCTGGTTTTATTGATTCTATTACTACTTCTGAAAAAGCAGAGTCGAATGAAATATCCTTGATTTGCGCATCCTGCGGCACGATTTGCATTATTTTGTTTTTTGCTTCTTCCGGCGCCATTAATTGGCTTTTATCATTTCTTATATTCACTCTTTTTTTTAACTCAAAAGCTATTTTTGGGACAAGGTTTTCGTCCTGTAAAAAAGCAGAATAATTTTTTGTATAAATCGCTATTTCCGGGCCTTCCATTTCTATTTTTGTTATTTGGCATTTTTCGGGAAGGGTGTTATGCACTATTTCTTTTATTTGTTCCAGTATTTCCATTTGAATCAGTTTCCTTTTTGCGTTCCGTATGTGGTTTGGCAAATTCCAATTGGCCTTTTTTTGCGCTCTTTTTTTTGCTGCGCATTAAAATTTGTGAAAAAATTTGCAAGGCAATCAGCCTATTCAAATATTTGCCTTTTAATCAAAATTAATAAAACTATTTTTTTTATTTTTCAAGTATTTTTTTGATTTCTTTTTCTGTTACTTCCCGTACGCCTTTTCTTGATGCTACCATTGCCATTATGCTTTTTCCGCCGCTGTAAATGTCCCTTTTTTTTGCGGCTGTAACTGCTTTTACGGCTAGTTCTATTGCTTCGAATTCTTCCATTCCTTCTTTGTAATACTGGTCGAGCACTGCCATTGCAAATTCAGTTCCTGAGCCGCTTACCCCGAATTTGTCTCTTTTCAGGACTCCTCCGTCGGGAGTCAATTCGTATAATTCCGCCTGCTTGTTTATGCCGCCTATAAGGAACTGCACTCCGTATGGATAGAACCTGTTTGCATTAAGAATGTTTGAGAGGAAAGTTACAAGTGCGTTTGGAGTCATTTTTGTTTCCCGTTCTATTTCATACAGTTTTGCCTGGCTTTTTGCAAACCTTACCAATGTCAGCAAATCCCCGACCATTCCGGCTGTTGTCAATACAATATTGTCTGTAATCTTGTATACTTTTTGGCTTTCTTCATCATAGGCAATGTGCCCGAGGCTTGCCCTCATGTCTGCTGCCAGAATCACTGATTCTTTTGCAATTAAGCCTACAGTTGTTGTCCCTGTTTTCAGCTTGTTTTGAGTTTCCATTGTTTCACCGATTGAAAACCAAAATTAGTTTCTGAGCCTAACAATATTGCCAAGGCAAATGTTTAAAAAGTTAAGTCTGGCTTCAAAAATCTTAAAATTATTTTTTGGCCTTTGCTTTTGCGCTTTTTTCTTCCTGCTTTTTTTCTTTGCCTGTTTCTTTTTTTTCGCTTTCCGCTTTGAATTCTTCAGTGAATTTCACGCTTTCAATGCCCTTGACGTTTTTTGTTATTGTGTCTGAAAACATTTTTTTGGTTTGGCCCATTGTCGCACTGTATTTTGGGTCTATTGTTATTTCAATCCTGTTTTCTTTGATTGTAATTCTTTTTTCATTTTCTGGAATCGCTCCAAAGAATTTTTCAAAAAAAGCATTTATCTGCTCTTTCTGGTTTTTAAGCTCTTTTTCAATTCTTATGTCATACTCTGTTTCTTTTCCGGCAAGGGGGTGGTTAAAATCCACTCTTACTCTTCCGCCTGAAACAGATTGTATCCTGCAGACCCTGTCGTTCAAGTCAAGCATCATTCCTGGCGCAGGGCTTATTTTTCTGTTTTGGAATTCTTTTAGCGGGACAACGCCTATCAATTTTTGGTCTCTTTCCCCAAAGGCTTGTTCCGGTTTCAGCAAAATTTTTTTTTCTTCGCCTTCTTTCATTTCAAGCAATGCTTGGTCTATTCCTTTCAGCATTTCATTGTTTCCAACAATAATCGGCACTGCGGAATATTTTTTTTTCTCTTCAAACAAGCCTGCTTCAATGGCTTTTTTTTCTTCTGTTGTTTCAAAAACAGTGTTGCTTGCTGTTATTCTCCCAGTGTAATTTACCAAGACAATTTTTCCGGGTTCCACAAAATCACGTTCCTTCAAAATTTTGATAACTTGAATTTGGCAAAATAAGTTTAGAATCAAATTAGGGCATAATTAGTTTTTAACCTTTGCTTTCCTAAATAATTAAAATTAACAATGTTTTTAAAGGTTTTTTATAGCACTAAAAACCGCGGTTTGGAGTTTTTTTTTTATGAACAAGAGTCAAATCATTGCGCTTGCAATCGGAATTCTGATGCTTTCTTCCACAATTGGTTTTGCTTTTATAAGTGTTGCAGACCAGTCGGCAGGCAATCCGGATAATTCCAGCAATCCTGATAATCCGCCAATACGGCCTGCCAGTGAAATAAAATTTAAAGCAGGGTCTCAGAAGGCAAAAGTTGTTGAGTTAATGCCTTTGATAAAAATTTTTGGTTCCACTTCAGAATATAATATCCAAAAAATTGATGCTTCGATTTATGGCATAACCGGCGTTAAAACAGTTTCTTCTGTTTTTGGAAATAATGCTCCGCCTGTTCTGGCTTATGTTGCTGAAATTTCTTTTGAAAAAAGCCTTGACGCAGAGAAACTTGTGGAAGCAATAAAGGAAAAGAACATTCTCTCAGAAGTTGACGGTTTTTCTTTTGCAGTGGTTGAACTTCCCCAAAAAATTGTTTTCCAGAGTGAAAACAAGGATTTGAATCTTTTAAAAGAATATGAATTTGCCAGCCGGCAAAGCCAGGCATTAATAGGCATTGCAAGCATTAAAGGCGATGACCTTTTAGTAAGTGTTTCCGCGACTTTTGCAGGGGCAAAACTTGCTGATTTGCTTGCAATAGAAGAAGAAAATCTCACTGCCAAAACAGTGCCTGGCGCAGCAAGCCTTGAATTGCCTGTAAAAACCCTTGAACCCAAGCTTGTTTTTTCTGCAAAATCATTTTTTTCAAATAATCCAGATTCAAATGAATTAAAAGCCAGAATAAGCAGAATTTCGGATTTTAATTCTGTTGAACTTGAAGCTGCAGCCATTGCGCCAAAAATAATGCTTTCAGGCGGCAATTTCCTGTTGGAAGAACAAATACATGATTTGAATGTTTTTATCCAATCCCTAAAACCCCAAAGCGTTTCTTTTTTCAATGAAGATTCTTTTGCAGCTTCAATTCCATTTGATTCTGATGCAAACCTTGCTGATGCAAAAGCAAAGCTTGAAGCCCAATTGAAAACAATGAGCCTGGAAAATGTGCTTGTTGAAGAAAGTTCCGGAATTCTTTATGGAAATATTTCCCTGCAACAAACCAGCACAAGCACTCCCGCACTCCAATTAATGCAGATTCTTGATTCTTATTCGCTCCAAGAAATAAAAATCCTGCAACCAGCAAGCCTTGAATTAAGCAATATTTTTGATGCAAATGCAAGCATGAATTATGCAATTGATTCCAATTCGGTTCCGGCGCAGGTAAGGCCGGGCCATTCAATAAGCGACAAAGTCAAAGCCAAAATTCTTTATTACACAAGCAGGGGCAAAATTATTTACATTGCAGCAGAAGAAGAATAATTTACTTGTGTTTTTATGCTGTTCAAACTGAAAAATGCTGGAAAGTTTGGCTGGAAAGGCATTAAAGGGCTGGCTTATAATTCAAAAGAAGATTTTCCAAATGCGAGCGCAGCTTATATTGAAGTGGCTGGAACGCATGGAAAAATAAAAATAACTGGGATGGATGGAATTTACTTGATTTTGGAAGGCAAGGGAGAATTTGTTATTGGGGAAGAAAAAAGCCAAGTAGAAAAAAGAGATGTTGTGATTGTTCCAAAAAACACGCCTTACAATTATCACGGCAAAATGAAATTGTTCCTTGTTCATTGCCCTGCTTTTGACCCGAATTCTGAAATAAAATTGGAATAATCCAAGCAGGTTAAAATTAATTTTTATTTTTTCAGTTCTGTTATTGCTTCTGCAATGTCGCCATTGTGTTTTTTCAGTGTTTCTTCTGCCTGTTTTTTTGTTGCACCCGATTGTTCCATTACGAGTTTTATGTCTTCTTCGCTAATGGAGTTTTCTTCTTCGGACTCGCCCATTATTGTGAAGACTTTTTGGCCTTGCACGTGCATTACTGTTATTTTCGGGTTTTTAATAAAAATTTTTTTGTTTTTGCTTTCAATTGTCACTTTTTCCGCTTCTAATTCTTCTGTTTTAATGCCAAACTGCTTTAGCATTCCTGCCATTTGCTTTGGATTGCCCATGCCCGGAAACATTCATTTCACCACACAAAAATTAACCAGTTATTTAAAATTCTAATTGAATTAGGTTTAAAAATGAGACTATCAATTTGATTTTCTTCTGCTTGCTGCAAAAACAATTGTGAACACGCAGGCAGCAACAATTACTGTTCCAAGCCAGTTTGTTTCGGGAATGCTTGCAGTATTTGGCGGGTTTGCAAGCGCAACATTGATTGTCTGGCTTGTTATTAGTGTGCCGCCATTGTCCAATACTTCAATTAAAAGAGTATAAATTCCCGGTTCAAGGCTTGCAAGTTCTGCGGATTCGTATGTTGCGCGCGTAGGCGGGTCTGTTCTTCCTTTTGTATCATCTATCATAATGTCGGCCGTCTTTGTTGGCATAGGGGCTGGCGGGTTCACAAATTGCACTCTTATTGTGCCCTCCTTGTTTATTGCAAGGTTTAACACTTGCATTTTTACATTGCTAAGCTCGGCAATTTTTGGTTTTGCTGAAGCTTCTGCGCCTGCAGCTGTTTTTGCAATTGTTACATCCACATTAAGCGGCTGGCCTTTATATGCGGGATTTGGAACAACAATTTTTTCAATTATCAATTTTGTTTGGCCCTTGCTTTTTGGAATGCAGGTTTTCAAATAACCCGGTGCATTGGATTCGCAAGAAGCAAGATGGGCATTTGTCTCACTGCTTAATAATGCAATGCAGATTTCTGTTTCGCCATTACAATTTGGTTTTACTATGACTGGCCCTGTTATGCCTGCAATGCAAATAGAAGTGCCGTAATTTGCCTTAGAAGGGGCTTCTGCATGCGCATTTGTTGAATTAGAAAGGTTCATCACGTTCAAAGCGCCAATTGGACAGTCAGCGCCGCCAGTTGCAATGCTTACAGTTCCTATTTCGCTGCAGCAGACAGTGCTTGGATAATTGCTTCCCGATTGTGCGCCATGCGAATTTGTTACAGCAGCAGCATTAGGTACTGGTGCAGTTGATAATTGAAGGACTGCTGTTTCCCCTGTGCTGCAGTCATCTGCTGTTGCAATTGTCCTGCAGGCTATATCTGCCTGGACAGCTAATGGCAAAGCAATCAGAATAAAAATCAAAATTGCAATTTTTTTCATAAACAAGCCTTTTTTTTATTTATTATATGGCAATTTTGTTTATTATATAACAGTTTTCTTATTTTTAAAGGTTACTTTGGTTTTTTTAGGATAAGGTTTTTTAACCTTGGTGCGTTATGTTATGTTTATGGCTGAAGGCATTATTTCTTCTTTTGAAAAGTTTGCGGCAAGGCTGCCCAAGGATTTTGCCTTTGCAAAGCATTCTGCACGTGTTTCTGCTTTGAAGCATTATTTTTCAAAAGGCGGGGTTGTTTCAATTGCAGGTTCTGAAAAAGACTGGCCAAAATTATTGTATCCCACTAAGGACAGTTTAAAGCAAAAGATTTTTGATTGCCAGGAAAAGCGCAAAAAATACGAGTCAAGTTTGGCAGACTGGAAGAGGCATTTTGTCCAGGCCCAGTTTTATCATATCCTGAATAATTTTAAAAAATTGAAAGAACCAGTGTATTGGAAGCATTTGGCAAAAATTTTGAGTGATTCTGATTACAGGAAAGATGCTGAATCAGTGAAATTGCCGGCTCATTTGGTTTCAGATAAGCACTGGAAACCCATGGTCCAGATGTTTGTGAGCGACCTGGAATACAGGAAGCAATTGACTGAAACAGTGGAGAACAGCATTGTTTACAAAGACAGGACTGTTGCAAAATATGCTGATGATTCAAGGGAATTCCGGATGTCACAAAGCAAAAGGCAAATTGATGACCTTGAAAAAAAAATTTTGGTTTTGGACGGGGATATTAGCACAATGCAGGAACTAATAAAATGGGCAAGCTTCTGATTTTCATTCATATTGCACACACTGTAATGCATTATATAAACTTTTTTTTTGTAAGCCTATTTAATGCCGCAAAAATTTTTTATTGGAAATTTTGAATTTCTTGTTTTGGAAGGGGTTTATCCCCCTGCTGAGGACTCCGAGCTTCTGGCCCAGGCAATTAAAATTTCAAAGGGCTCTGCCGTCCTTGATATTGGCTGTGGCACTGGAATTCAGGGTTTGACTGCGATTTTGCAGGGTGCTTCTTTTGTCTGCTTTGCAGATAAAAATCCCGTTGCAATTGAAAATGCCAAAAATAATTTTGAATTGGCAAAGAAATACGGCTTGTGTGCGAATGCAAAAGCGGAATTTGTTGCAACTGGCTTATTTTCAAAACTCAACAAAAAATTTGATTTTATTTTGTTCAACCCGCCTTATGTGCCTGCGAGGAAAAAAAGGTTTTTGGATTTGGATGGCGGAAAAAAAGGCAGGGAAATTCTTGACTGTTTTTTGGATAATGTTTCTGGTTTTTTGAATCCTGGGGGAAAGGTTTTTTTCCTGCAATCGAGCTTGAATGGAATTGCTGAAACTGAAAACAAATTGCAGCAACAAAATTTTAAATTTGAAATCGTTGCAAGGCAAAAATTGTTTTTTGAAGAACTGGTTGTGTTTGAAGCGTGGGAAAAATAGCGGAAACCCGCTTGTTTTTGCTTAATAAACCTTTTTCAGCCCTTTTTTTTTATGCCGTTTGAACCTGTTGGAAGAACAGAGCAGATTGTTTTGTCTGCAAACAAATTTGAAAATTTCAATCCAATGCAGTCAAAAGTGGTTTCAGAAAGGCTTTTTGAAAAAAGCCTTGTTGTTTCTTCGCCTACTGCTTCGGGAAAAACAATTGTTGCAGAGCTGGCTGCACTTCATTCAATTCTGGAAAAAAAGCAGAAGGTTGTTTACACCTGCCCTTTGAGGGCGCTTGCTTCAGAGCATTTTGAGGACTTTAAGCGAAAATATTCAGGCCTGCGGATAAGGTTTGCCTTGAGCACTGGCGGCCTTGATTCAAGCTCGGCATATTTGGCAAATTACGATTGCATTTTTACGACATATGAAAAATTAAATTCGCTTGTAAGGCATAATGCAGACTGGCTTCAGTCCATTGGCCTGCTGGTTGTTGATGAAATTCATGAGATTGATTCTGACAGGGGCCCTACGATTGAGGTTACTGTTGCAGAGCTCAGCCAGATAAATTCTTGCTTGAAAATTCTTGGGCTTTCTGCGACAATTCCCAATGCAAAGGAAATTTCAGAATGGCTTGGCGCTGAAATTGTTGAATCGGATTACAGGCCTGTTCCGCTTAAAGAAGGGGTTTTTTTTGGCGGAAAAATTTTTTATTCTGGTGCAGAAGAAAATATTCCTGAAGAAGGATTTGGAAGCACAGGCTCGGGCCCCCTGCTTTCAATTGTGAAGGATACCATTGTTTCAAGGAAAAAACAGGCACTGGTTTTTGCTAATACCCGCAAAAACTCTGAATCGGCTGCAAATTCATTGGCAAGTTTTGTGGGAAAAACATTATCGGAAAAGGAAAAAGATTTTTTGTCAGATTTTTCTGCCAAAATTCTTAATGCCCTTGAAATTCCTACTGAACAGTGCAAAAAATTATCTTTTCTTGTCGAAAAAGGAGTTGCGTTTCATCATGCGGGCCTGCTGCAGAAGCAGCGCTCTCTTGTTGAAGATGCTTTCAGGGAAAACAAAATCAAGGTTTTGTGTTCTACCAGCACTTTGGCTGCCGGAATTAATGTTCCGGCGCACACCGTGGTTATTCCTTCCCTTTTTCGTTACGGCGCTGCGGGAATGGAAAGAATTTCTGTCCGAGCGTATAAGCAAATGGCGGGCAGGAGTGGCAGGCCAAAATTTGACACTGAAGGGAGAAGTATTGTTCTTGCAAGGGGCGATTCTGACAAAGGGGATGTGCTTGAAAATTTTGTCAATGGAAAAATCGAGGAAATTAATTCAAGGCTCGGGTTCGAGCCTGTTTTGAGAATGCATCTGCTTTCCCTGGTTGCAAATAGGTTTGTTTTTGACCTGAAGTCAATGGAAGATTTTTTTTCAAAAACTTTTTATGCAAAACAGTTCGGGAACCTCCACGAGCTTTTGAACAAAATTAGGACTATAACTGAACAGCTTTGCGAAATGGGTTTTGTTGAAGGGACTGAAACAGAGTTCAGGGCAACAAAGCTTGGAGCGCGCGTTTCAGAGCTTTACCTTGACCCAATTTCTGCTTTTTCGATTGTGCAAGGCTTAAAATCAAAAAGGAATTTTTCGGATTTTTTTTATTTGTTTATGTTTTCAAATGCTTCTGAGCTTTTTCCTTGGCTGCCTGTTTCAAGGAAAAAAGAGCCTGAGATTTGGGAACAAGCATCTTCAAGGGAAGGGGAACTGGGAATTGACCTTGCAAGGGAACAATTTTTTGATTTTGATTTGCTGAAAAAATTTAATTCTGCATTGATGCTTGAAGCTTGGATTAACGAAAAGCCAGAGCAGTTGCTTCTAGGGGATTTTAATGTTCAGCCCGGGATTCTTTACGGCAAACTGGCTGTTTGCGACTGGCTTGCTTATTCTTCCCTTGAACTGGCAAAATTAATCGGTGCTGAAAATCATTTTGCTGCCCTGGCAAAAATCCGCAAGCGCCTAAAGCACGGAATCAAGGAAGAACTGGTTAATCTTTGTGAAGTGCGGGGAATTGGAAGGGTAAGGGCAAGGCGCCTCTGGAGGGCAAATATTCGTTCTGTTTCAGAATTAAAAAAAGTTGATTTGAAGGATTTGCAGCGCATTTTGGGGGAAAAAGTTGCGGAAAAAATCAAGGAAGCTTTGGAGATAAAAAGAAAGTAATTTAAAAATAGTGTGCCATAGTGTTCTATGGTGATTTTATGGAGAGGATTACTACTATTCAGGTTGCAAAGGAAACCAAGAAGAATCTGGAATTTTTTAAGGATTGTGACAGGGAAACTTTTGATGAGGTAATTAATAGGTTAATGGAAATAACAAAAAGAGTCGAGAAAGAAGTTCGTACAAATCGTTTAAGCTCTGCTTTGCTTAGCGAAAAGTCTTTGGCTAAAGAATGGCTGTCTAAAAAGGAAGAGGGTGCATGGAAAAACTTGTAAAAGGGGCTGTGGTTGTAGTGCCATTTCCTTTTTCTGATTTGACAAAGGCAAAAAAAAGGCCCGCTTTGGTGCTTGCTGTTTTGGAAGGCGATGATTTGGTTCTCTGCCAGATTACAAGCAAGCAAACAAGCGATTCTTATGCGATTGCCTTGCCCGAATCTGCCTTTGCAACCGGAACATTAAAACAGGATAGTAATGCCAGGCCTAACAAATTGTTCACAGCTGACAAATCAATTGTTCTTTATAAAGCTGGGACTTTGAAACAAGCCAAGCTCTTGGAAGTAATAGAAAAACTCTTTGGCATTTTAAAACAGGCCTAATTTTTCTGGGATTTTTGAATTGCGGAAAAAATAAAAGGGGCGATAGGGCAGTAAACAGCAGAAGAATTCCAAAGAGAAATTTTTATCTGGTATTCACAAAACGAACAGAAATAGAATTTTATCTAGCGGATTCTAGACTATTGTATTCGCACATTTTTTAATCACCCATTCTTTGTTCAAAAGTGGCTACCAATTTGTTTTTTCGTTTTACTTTGCCTTTCCAGGCATATGCCTGTCTGAAAATGCAATCCTTTTCTTTCGGATAAAATCGGGAATACGCCAGTTCACATATATCTCCTTTTTTTACTTTGATTGGATTCTCAATTGGCAGGTAACAGTGTTTCCAGCAATCCGATGTTTTTCTTTCTTTAATATCAGAGCCTGAAATATCAATAGTTATATGGTCTGAAAGTTCAGCAGAAAAATAGCCTTTGAATCCTGTAAAAACCCCGTCTTTTTGTATCCTGTACTTTTTTCTAATCTCGTATTCCAATTCATCTTCTTGGTCAAAATTGAATTCCTTTACGACTTGAGGTTTGCTTAAGTAAGACGATTCTGGAAGTATACAATCGTAATACAAGTTGAATTGGTTTTCAATGCCCAATTTATCTAATAAATTCTTGAGTTTGTATTGTTTATTTATTCCTCTGCACACCCTATTTTTTATTTGGGCATGCGCTTTTTCTGAACTGATGGGGGTAAGAAATGTTTGGACTCGAACAGGAATCATAATTCCGTTTTCTTTAAGAAATCGCTTTTTGGCATCAGTTAATATTGGAATCATATCTTCATTATCCCCTAAATTTCCCAAAATCTCAGAAATAATTAGATCGACGGTTTCAGGAAGCTCAATGTCATAAGATAGTGCATTGAATGCCTGAAATCTATCTAAATAACCAGCTTTACTAATTCTTTTCAGCGCCTTTGGGATAATTTTTTTGTTAACTTCAACTCCGTAAACTTTTTTTGCTCCTGCTTCTAATGCCCATAATGCTAGGATTCCAGTGCCTGTTCCAATATCAGCAATAGTCATTTCAGGTTTTACAACCTCTTTTATGGCTGCTTTGTACGCAACCATTCGGATGTGATCGTGAAGCATTAACTCGTGAAAATCAGCATCCCAGCCAAGAATATCTTCGGATAAAGGGAACCATACTTGTTCCGTTTCATATTTCATTCTAGAATTAGAATCGTATTTTTTCATTTAAAGGCCCTAATATTTTTTTGGCACTTGTTTTACTTATTAAGGAACATTATGTAGAAAGTTTCATTGCGCTGTTTTTGGCTTTATTTTGCCGGCACTGGAATTTTAAGGAAAAAGATTATATAAATCAGTATCAGAATCAGGATTATTGTTATGAGCCATTTGTTTGCCAGGATTTTGCGGAGTGTGCTGTTGCCTGCGATTGTTTTTCCTGTTTCTACTGTGTATTTTTTCCATGCTTTTGGGTTTTTTAATTCATACAGGGTTTCTTTTGTTATTTCCATTAATCCTTTTTTTCTTTCCGGAATTTCTTCTTCGCCAAAAACGTTTCCGTTTATGCCTGAAACTTTTAATTCATAATTTCCTTCGGCTACTTCAATTCCTATTATCCACACGGGATTGTAAGCCATTTTCATTTGTGTAATTATCACGTTTCTTATGCTGGCTTCGAGGAAAGAGGCTGTTTTTATCACTGCGATTTTTTCAGCTTCTTTCTGGTTCATCGCGGGTTTTTCAATTTCGATTGGCACATTTGGCGTTTTTCTTGTCAACTCGGCTTCTTCGAGCCCTTCGGAAACGTCTTCGTCTATTTCTGCGCTGATTGCATTCAATGCAAGCTGGCCGCGTTGTGTTTCAGAAATTTTTTTTCCGCCGTCTTCTGTTTTTTCTTCAAAGAAAGCGTCGTAAAAAAAAATGTAATATGGCACGTAAGAAAGAGTTATGTCAGATTGCTTGAATTCGTGCCAGTTTTTTTTCTTTAAGATTTCTGCAACTAGCGTTTTGACTTCTTCTAATCCGAAAGATAATAAAAATGAAGGTTTGCCCAGGTACATTGTTTATCGTACTTTATTGGGCGCCTTTCTTTTTAATAATTTTAACGTTTGCAGGTGTTACTATTACTCTGTCCTGTGAAATTCGCGCTATGTCCCCGTTGATTCCTTCAATTCCTGTTTTTACCTGGCCTATGAATTCCTTGAGTTTTGTTGCGTTTCTCTTGTTCAGGTCTCCAATGTTCAGCAAGAGGACATTTCCTGCTTTTGCTTCGTTCATTATTGTTTCAATATCTTCTGCCCTGTTCAAATTGAATGATTTTACGTATGCGTCCGCGTTTTCGTAGGCTGTTTCATCTTCGACATCAATGTTGTTCAATAGTTCTTCAATATCAACGTCATCGCTTCTTTTCAAGACTTTTTCCAAAAAAGCCATTTTTTTCACCCCAAATTAAAATTTAATTTGCAAATTTTATAATATACTTCCCTATGCCAACAGTTTAAATACTTAGCGCAGAAAAAATTCTTTTTAGCTGCTTTTTTGCGAGGCCAAAAATATTTTTGAATTTTTTTCAGTGAAAAAATTATTTTCAAGTTTTTTTAATTTTTTTCTTTGCATATTTTTTTCTTTTTTCCAGAATCTGTTTCCGTTTCAGGTTTTTGTTTAGAAAGCGAATTTTATTAGCGGAATTGGTTTGCTTCCGCAAATCAATCTTTTTTTATTAAACCTGTGCCGTAATAGTATAACAATAATTTTTTTTCTTTTTTGGGGGCAATTGCAAAACTTTTTGTTTTGCGGTTTGTGGGGGGGGTTGGAATGTATGGTTTTGTTAGGCAATCTGATTTGGCTTTTGGCAATTCAAGTGAAGCAAAGTCTTTTTTAGTTGCTGGCATTGTTGCCGGTTCGCAGAAAAACATTTTTGAAAGCGTTTTGCAAAAGCCCACTATCTTTAAGGACAGGAATGCAATCAGCCCGCATTTTACTCCAAGCACTTTTCCTTTCAGGGAAAAACAAATTTCCGAAGTTTCCCAGATTCTTGGCCTTGCTTTGCAGGGCCAGAAGCCTGACAATCTTTTTGTTTATGGAAAGGTCGGAACAGGGAAAACCTGCATAATAAAATTTGTTCTCCAGCAGTGCGAGTCTTTTTCATTGCAGAGCAATGGTTCTGCGGAAACTGTTTATGTCAATTGCAGGACCCATAATAGCAAGTACAAGGTTTTGCTTTCAGTCTTGAGAAAATTTTTTTTGGAGCAAAACTTTATGGGTTTTGGCTCTTCTTTTGTTTTGGAAAAATTGCTTGAATACTGCCAGAAAAATAATAAGCACATAATTATTGCTCTTGATGAAATTGACCAGGTAAAAGATTTGGATGAGCTTGTTTATTCGCTTACAAGGGCAAATGATGAACTGCGCAATTGCAGTGTTTCAATTGTCGGGATAAGCAACAATGTTTTGTTCAAGGAAAGATTGGATAGCAGGACAAAAAGCGCTTTGTGCGAGCGGGAAATGATTTTTCCGCCTTACAATGCGAAGGAACTCAGGCAAATTCTGCTGGAAAGGCTTCCGATTGCTTTCAAGGAAAGCGTTGTGGAAGAAGCCGCTGTGAACCTTGCTTCTGCGATTGCTGCAAGGGAATCCGGCGATGCAAGAACAGCAGTAATGCTTCTTTTAAGGGCAGGAGAGCTTGCAGAGAAAAACAATTCTGTAAAAATCACTGACCTTGACATTATAAGGGCAAAAAGGCAGGTTGAAGAGGAAATAATTTTTAACATGATTTCAACCCTGCCTATTGATGAACAGCTTGTTTTGTTTGCGATTTCTTCGCTTTCAAAAGACAAAAAGGGAGCAAGGCGCATTACTGGCCTGGATGAAAACGTCTTGTTTTCAGGCGATGTTTACGATGAATATGTAAGAATTGCTTCTTCGCTCAAGGAAAACGTTGTTTCTGCGCGCTGGTACCGCGAATATATTTCCCAGCTTGAAACCAATGGCCTGATTATTACAACGCAAAGCGGAAAAGGAATCAGGGGTTCAACACGCCTAATCAAGCTTGCCTATGACTCTGAAAAGATTTTTGAAGCAATGAAAAAAGAGCTTTTCAAATAAAAGAGCAAAGCCAGTTAGTTTTTTATTCTTTTTCCGGCTTTTCTGTGTTATGCCGAATTATAGTGTTTTTGTTTCCCAAAAATTTGATGCAAAACTGGCAAATCAAGAAAAGGCTTTTTGTTTTTGGGTTGAAAAGATTTTTGACAAGTTAAAAGAGAATCCTTTTGTCGGCGAGCCTTTGGGCGTGAAATGGTTTCGCGAGAAGAAATTCAAAAGTTTGCGGATTTATTTTTTGATTTTTGAGGATAAAAAAGCTGTTTATTTGGTTAACCTTAGCGGTAAAAAAGACCAGCAGAAAATAATTAATTCAATTTGGCTGTTGTTTGGCGCTTATAAAAAAGAATTAGAGAATTTATTGGATAAATAATCAGCGAACTTGCCTTACTCTGCCTGCCTTTATGTCTGCCAAGCTTTCAAACAAATCCTGCAGGAATTCAATGTCTATATCTGCCTGTTGTTTCAAGCGCAAATATTCTGTTTTTGGGATAGTAACAGTTTCCTGCAAAAAAACACCTTTTTTATCACTGCAGTTCTTATGCTGTAATTATTAATATTGCCAACCAAAATTTATAAAAAGCAGTTTGAACCCGCTAATTTTGAAAAAAATCTTTGAAGCAATGAAAAAATAAATTTTCAAATAAGCTGCCTTGTTAAACAGGCCAAAATATTACAAAATTTTTTTTGCTGTTCCTGAAATTGTATTTGGGCATTCTTTTCTTGCAAAGAAAGGCTCATGCAAATTCCAATAATCTTTTTTGTTCTTGTTTGTCGCTTTTGAACACTGAGTCTATTTCTTTTGTTGCAAGGTCTAATCTTTGTTTCAGATAGTTTCCCAGTTCGTATGTTACTGCGATTTCTTTTGCTATTTCAAGGTATTTTCTTACCGAGCCTTGCGCTATTGTCAGGATTATGTTTCCTTTGTCGCATTGGTTGCATTGGCCTGTCAGGGGTATTCTCCTGTATCTTGTGTTACAGTTTGTGCATCTGAATGTTTGCCTTGAGAATGCCCTTGTGTTTCCGATTATGTCGGGCAGGAAGTGTGAAACCATTACTCTTTCCAAAGCGTCTTTTCCGTCAACTGCTGCAATCTTGTTTTGCAATTTTGCCTGGCCTTTGATTTTTTCTTCCATGCTTCCCAATATAATGTATTTGCTTATTTTTGGCCCTGCATCAAATTCGCTTGTTTTGTGCGTGAAGCCGAGCCCTGAATACTGGCTTTTTTTTCCAAGCCGGTTTTCCACTCTTTCCAGGTTTTTTATGTCTGGCGGCAATAATTTTTGCGCGTTTTCATATAATTCCAATGGGTATTGCCAGCAGGTTTCCATGTTGTAGACTTCGTCGTCAATTTCAGTTGGTTTTAATGCTACTGTGAAAACAAGCGGCGCGTCCATTCTTCCTCCGCGCGAGCTGGGCAAGTAGGACTGTGAAAAATTCAGCAGGCCGTCCATTAGGAGCATTAATGAGTCCTGGTCTCCGTCAATGTTTCTTCTTTTTGTCTGGTGAAAGTATGGGTGCCCAAAGCAGGCTTTTGCTTTTGTGAAACCGATTATTCTTCCGACAATTGCTGCAGAAGTGTGTGGTGCGAGCGCCAGCACTAGTTCCCCTATTAATTGTTCTTTTGAATTGTAATTGAAGAAGGTTTCCTGCTTGTAAAATCTTGCCAGCAATTCGTCAATGAATTTTGTTATTTTTAAAAAGAATTCTCCGCCGGCTTCCAGGATTATTATGTCTTGTGGCATTAATTCGAGCAATTGTTCTGGAGTTTCAAGTTGTTTGCCTTCAATGTCTTTTTCATATCCTAATTCTTTTGCTTTTTCAATGCTTAACCCTATTTCTTTTGGCTTGAAATGGGTTATTGGAGCATTGATTGCTTCGTATCTGATTGTTGCATCCCGAAAAACATGCAAATCGTATTTTGCCCTGAGAAAGCCTTTTTCAATTGGTTCAGAAATTTTGTTCTTGTTAATCATTCCTTTGACTCCCTTTACAAGCTCTGGCATTTTCATTCCAAGTTTCCTGCTTGCCTGGAGCATTATTTCTTCAAGGTTGATTGTTCTTTTTGAAAAAGAAACAGAGTCTACTTTGCACGCGGGGCATTGCTCTGCATTTGTTTCCCTGCTGCATTTTGGGCAGACTTTTACTTTTATGCTTCTTTCTCCGCAGCTTGGGCAGAATTGTTCTTCCAAAATCTTTCTGCATTTTGGGCATCTGAACAAGGCAATTTGAACTTCTATTTTTCCTGGGCTGTTTTTGTTTGATGCCATTGCCTTGTTGATAGACCTTGTGTTTCCTCCTGCAGCGCCGATTGGAAACAAGACATGCGGGTTTCCAATCATTTTGCGCGGCTTGCTGGTTTCAGGCCTTCCCATTCTTGTGCCGACAAAAGTGCCGCATTTATCCCGAATTATTAAACTGCTTAATTCATTTAACGCTTCAATGATTCCGGGGCTCTCGCTTATTATTTTTTCAAAATTTTTGTCAGAATCCAATGCAAGGGTTTTTTGCAGTGCGAGCGCGTGGCTTTTTGCAATTACAATTTTTTTGTCCAGTATTTTGTGCAAGCACCCGATTTTTTCCAGCAGTTCTTTTTTTTCAGGCAAATTTTCAAGTTCAATGCCAGTATCAGATTTTTTTCCTGTTTTCAAAAATTTTATCAATTCAATCAATTCGTTTTTTTGCAATGCCGCATAATAAAACAGGGCTTTTGGCGCAAGCGGAATTCCAAATTTTTCAGAAAACTCAATTGCATTTTCAATTGGCATTGCTTCTGGCTTTTCAATGAAGTCAGCCAATTGTTTTGCACTGGGATTTTTTTCCAATGCCTTTTCAATTTCCCTTGCAAACCATTCCTCGCAATAGCCTGTTGGAACCAAAGAATGTGCTGAATGCCGAAAATCGCCAATGCTTACAAGAATATCGCCTAAAAACAAAATTCTTTCCAGCCTGTTCTTGACTTGCTTTGCTTCCTCCAGGGAATTAACCTGCACAACATCCCCGTTCAAAAGCCTGATAATGGGGCCTTCTATTTCATCAACAGGGCATACGCCAGCGGCTTTTCCAGGCCTTTCAATTTTTATTTGCGTGCCAACCGCAATAAACTCGTCCAGCAAATGCATTGTTGCAGGATGCACTCCTTTTCCCATTATGCCAGTGTTTCTTGCCCTTCCATAACGCAGCCTGAAACCGCCTATTCTGCTTGGATAAGAAAAAACAGGCCTTCCTGCAGCCATTCCCTCTAAAAATTTTTCCAATGGTTCCAGCTGGATTTTTCCCGAATCAGATTTTCCAACTTGTATTATTCCTTCAAGCCAGTTCCAATCCAAATTCAAAATTTTTGCAAACTGCAGGATTTTTCTTGCTTTCAAGGCGATTCCTTCGCCAATAACAAGGCACATTCCGCCTCTAATTTTATTAGTGGGAATTCTCTGCAAATTCCTGTGGACAGCAACTTCTTTTTCTTCCGTAGGCTCGCCGTTAATGCAGACAGTGCAACCCTGAATTATTTTCCTGACTTCTTCATCCTTGATTTTGTATTGGCGGCTCATGATTTCATTATAAATCACGCATTCTTCAACATACCTTTCAATTTCATCTTGGGTTGGCTTGTATCTGTCAAGCCCGAGCAAAATTCTTCCATAATCCCCTAAAATCAAAGGAAACACTGTTGCTGTTCCGCCAGCTGCCCTTATTGGCCCGGCATAATAAATGTCAACAAACCTGCTTCCGTCAGGATTAGCGCTTATCTTGATTTCAGGAACCCCGTCAAGAGGCGCAACAACAACCCCTTCAGTAATCAGCACTAATCCGGTCTTGATTGCCTGTTCAAGCCGTTTTTCAGGATTTTCTATTTTGCACCATTTTTGTTCAATAATTTCCTTAAAAATTTGGAAAATCGTCCTTATCCTGTCTCCATCATGCTCCGCAAGGCATTCCCTGTAACGGGCAGCAATTCCAATTGGCCCAATGATTGTTTCAGTCCTGTCAGCCAAATCCTGCACAGGAATTGTTTCAACTCTGGTGCTTGCATCAAAGCCTTTTTCCTTTGCCTTGGAAGCAAGATCAAATTGTTTCATTGATTTTTCTACAAGGCCCTCATAATACTTCTTAATATGCGGTTCTGCTTCAAAATCAAGTTTTATTCTCGGCATTTTTTTCACCATGTGTTTATGTCCGCATTGAATTTCCGTGGTCAACAATTGCAATTAAAGGCTTTTTTGTTTCAGGGTCAAAATCCAATAATAATATGTTTTGGTTAAAAAAATCAAAAGAAGGTGCTTGGGGATTATGAAGAATTTTTGTACTTATTTCATTATTGGCATCATTCAAGGCTTTTCTTAGTTCTTCCAAGCTAACGCCTTTTTGCTGCATTCTTCTCCAGAATTGTTTTCCAAAAGGAGAACCAAAACCATTTTCCGGATTTTCCTCTAATATTTGCCTAGTGTTTGGTGCTCTGTAAACCCGTTCAACTGTCTGCAATTTTTTTCTGTCGATTGCAAGAATTTGCGTTGGCTGGAATTCAAATGTTTCAAATTTTGTTTGAATTCCAAGGCGATTTATTTTGCTCACTATTTTTATGTGTTCTAATAGGTCTTTTTTTGATCTGAAGCGTCTTACTGTTCCCATTAATGTCGGGCTTGCATACACTGGCATTCTTGACCGATTCCTTGTAAATTGCCTTTTTTTATTTTCTTTTATTTCTCCAACAGCATATTTTTTCCAGAACTGCCTTCTTTGTTCCGAAGACAATTTTTTTTGCGGAGGCCTTCTTAGCATCATTTATTCTCCCTGCCCTTCTTTTATGAATTTTGTTTCAATTATTTTTCCAGTGTTTAATTCTACTATTGGAACAATTCCCGGAGTCGGAGTATGGCCTAGTTTTATTTGGTAGCTTGTTTGCGCCTGCCATGTTCCAGAATTAATCACTTTTGTTCCCCTGTATTCTGCATAATTGTTGTGGTGCATGTCTCCAATGTAAACCAAGTCTGGTTCTTCTTTTATCACCATAAAATCTTTTTTTTCAGGAACATAAGGATGGCTCATTCCATAGCTTGGCATTAAATCCCTTTTTTTGAGCAGTTCAACCATTGCTTCTGAAGGCTTGCTTGATTCTAGAGTTGAGGCATTGTCAATCAAATCGTGCAACGAATCGCCATGGTAAATGAGTGTTTTGAATCCTTCTATTTCCAGCCATGTCGGGCTTCCCAAAAAATGAATATTGCTGTATCCTTCCAAATCTTTTGTGAATTCTTTTGGAATTGCCGGCTTTGGGTCTGCCCATCTGACTGCATCGTGCTGCCCGGGGATAATAAAAATTTCAATGTATTCCGGAATTTCTTTTATGAGCTTCCAGACTTCTTCGTACTGTTTTCCAATGTCTTTTATGTTAAGGTCATTAAATTGGCTTGGATAAATGCCAAGGCCGTCAACATTATCCCCGCTTATGACAAGGTATTTTATTTTGCTTACTTTTGCTTTTTCTTTTTCAGAATCAATTCTCCCGTTAATCCATTCCAAAAAATCGTAAAATTTTTTTTCAAGGAACAATTTGCTTCCCATGTGAATGTCGGAAGTTGAAGCAATTGAAATTTCTTCAGGAATAGTTTTTGTTTTTTTGAGCGGCAAATCAGGCAAAAGAATTTCTTTTGCAATAATCATTTCATCGCCGAATTTTACTCCCTTTACTCCGATTACATTGTCCGGCAGAATCAGTTCAGCCGCTTTTATGAGATTCAAGTCTGTTTTCATTATCAGCATAATGCAGCTTCCTTCTTTGTCTTCAATCTGGAAAGCAATATGCCCGTTTTTGGTAATCCATTTCTTGAAAACCATTCCAATGATATCCACCTGGTTGTTCTTTGGAATGATTTTGATTTTGCTTATCGGCCTTGGCTGGAGATTGTGCCTTTTTTTGAGCATTTCGGAAAGCAAATCAAATTTTTTTTGAAAAAGCGCGAGAAAATTTTTTGCAGTGCCCTCTGAATTGCTCTGCCCTGTAACATCGTATTCCGATAAAAACCTGACTTTTTTTTGCATGCCTTTTGCAGCAGCCCTGAAAACATTGCCTTCAACAACTGTTTTTGCCTCCAAAACCTCGGTTTTTGGCCTTTGGATTTTTGTTTTAATGGCTTCCGCTTCCAATACAAAGGCATTCGGGTTTTCAAGGCGCCATTCTTCAATAATTTTTTTAAAATTAGAATTTTCAAGCAGTTCAATGGCTCTTTTGTCAAGAACAATGTTTTTTTCATCTGCAAATGCGACAATTTCTTTTTGTTTTGCTTCCAAAAAAACCAACCAAGGCTTATTTTATTTTCTCTTTTAGGGCCTCGAGTTTGGATATTATCTGCCAGATGTCTGTTCTGGTGTGCGATGGCATGTTGATGTCGTTGCTTATGTCGTCAAGCATGTAAATTGCATTGCCAATGTTTGTGGCATCAACTGTTTTTGCCTGGATTTTTTGTGCAGCATCTTCAATGACAGTCCTTATGTTTCTTGGAACGCTCCTGTCATTGACCACTTCAACCATCAAGGCAACTGTTTCTTTGACTTCTTTTTTTGTTTCTTCTGCCATAAAGCACCAGCTTTTTAATTGACAATCAGCGCCGAGCGAAAAGTTAAATTATTATCCGCGAGGCTTAAAGAAAATAAGACAGCAAAAGACTTTTAAAGCCAAATCAGGAATCAATTTTTTTCTTTGGAAAAAGTTTTTCAATTATTTTTTCTTTTAAGCCGGAACTGATTTTTTCCCCTTCTGCCAGGGTTTCATCTGCAATTTTTTCAGCCAGTTTTTTTGCCTCTTCAATTTGTTCTTTTGAAGCGATGTCAGCCTTGTTCAAAACCGCGATTATGTATAAACCGAATTGTTTTTTTGTTTCCTGCATGAGGCTTGCCTGTTCTTCAACATTGTATCCGCATTGTTCTGTCGGGTCTATTACAAAAACAATTATTTTTGCCAAATGCTTTATTGCCGCAATTGCTTTTTTTTCAATGGGGTTTCTTTCTTCAAATGGCCTGTCAAGAAGGCCTGGAGTGTCAATTATTTGTATGTCCTGGTATTTTGCTTCAAAATAGCCAATCTGGAGTTTTTGCGTTGTGAATGGATAGGAAGCGATTTTTGCTTTTGAGCCTGTTAGCCTTTCAAGTATTGTTGTTTTTCCCGTATTTGGGAATCCCGCAAGTATTACCGTGGGCGCTTCTGCCTTGATGTTTGGCAGTTCGTTCATTCTTCTTGCTGTTTCATTATACTGTTCAATGCTTTTTTCCAGCCTTTTTACTGTGCTTGAAACCCTGCCAAAAAAGCCCCTTGTTATTTCAGAGATTTTTCTTTCGTGTTTTCCAAACATGCGCATTTTTTTTATTTCTTCTTTTTGTATTTTCCTTATTATTTTTGCCGTAATGCTGAGTTGGGCAAGGGCTTTTTTTGTTTTTTCAATTTCAATTGTGGCTTCAAGGAGGTCTTTTTGGAAAGCCGGCAAATTATCAACTGAAGGAAAATCCTTTACTGCTTTTTCAAGTTTTTCCCCCAGAGTTTCTGCTGCATTTTCCATCTGGCTTATTCTCCTTGCCCTTTCAAGCCGTATTTGTTCCCTTTCATTGTGCGCATTTACTTCCGGGGATTCCTTGCGGGCTTTTGAAAAAGCAATGTCAAGCAGTTCTTTTGGTTTTGGCAAAAAGTTCAGCCTCATTTTTCATCATCCTTTGAAAATCAATAATTGATTCTGTTTTTTTTCAAGCCACTGGTTATCTTTTTAATCCTTTACCTGCCTAATTTTTCCAATTGTCAGGTTTTAATAATTTTTATTTCAATCTTTTTTTAAATGCGTGAAAGGGGTTTTTTTGCTCGAAAATTTTTACGATGGAAAATACAAAATTTTCCTTGGAATTGCAATAGTAATTCTCGTAATAATGGGGATTTTTGCTTTTGCATGGCCAGGCATTACAAAAGGCATTGACCTTTCAGGCGGAACTCTTTTAATAGCAAGGACTGACAAGGCAATTGATTCCGCAAAGCTTTCAGATGCCATTTCCGCAAAGCTTGATTTGGTTGATTTGAGCGTTTCAAGCATTGCTTCTCCTACTGGGTATGGCGTTACAATCAAATATGCGCAGAGCAAGGTTCTTGCAGCTGCACAGGCAGAAATTGACACTGCAAAAGCACTTCTTGAAAAAGACCCGAATTCTGCAGAAGCAAAAATTCATGCCGACAATGCAATTGCAATCCTTGCAAAATACATCCCGGAAAAACAGTCCACAAGCATTCCTGCCGAAGCAGTTGCAAATGCAGATGTTGCTTTTACAGAGGCAAAAACAAATATCAACAAGCAAATTCAGGATACTCTTATTCAAACCTTTGGCCTGGCACAGGAAACCGCTTTCCAGATAAAAGAAGTTTCCCCTACGCTCGGAGCAAGCTTTTGGCAGACAGCAATAAATGTCGTGATAATTGTCCTGATTCTTGTAATTATTGTTGTTTTCTTTTTTTTCAGAGAAATAATTCCAAGCATTGTTGTTTTTTCCTGCGGCATTTTTGACGTTGTTTTTTCTTTGGGCGCAATGGCTTTCTTTGGAATTCCACTTGGCCTTAACACTATTCCCGCCTTGTTAATGCTGATGGGTTACAGCATTGACACAGATGTAATGGTTGCTTCAAGAGTTCTCACAAGAAAAGAAGGCACTCCGGAAAAAAGGGCGTCTTCAAGCATGATAACAGGCTTTACAATGACTGGCACTACTATTGCAGCAGTCGCTGTCATGGTTGTCATTTCTTATGTTTACCAGGTTGGAGTTATTTTTGACATTGGAAGCGTTTTATTGCTTGGCTTAATAGGAGACTTGATTGGAACATGGTTAATGAGCGCTTCCTTGCTTTTATGGTATTCGGATTTAAAGCGGAAAAAAATGGAGAAAAAATTCAGGTAAAAATTTTTGTTTAAAGGCGTTGTCATGGATATTCTGAAAAACTGGCGTTTTTGGCTCTTGCTTTTTTTCATAATCGCAAGCATAGCAATTCTTGCATTCAAAGGAGTTGACTTTGGAATTGATTTCAAGGGAGGAACGCTTTTTACAATTGAATTTTCACAAAAAGTCACTGACCCGGACCAAAAAGCAAGGATTGCAAACACTGTTTCCCAAAGGCTCGACTGGACAGGCCTGCGTGACACAACTGTAACGTTTTTTGGAGACGAATTTGTCCTTGCCCAGCTTGCGGAAACAAACCCGGACACTGTTTCAAGAATTGAATCCTTGTTAAAAAAACAGGGAAACTTTGAAGCGACAATTGACGGCAATATTATTTTTACAGGCTCAGACATTATTGCAATTAACCGCGAATCAACACAAGGCTATGGCTTCAGAAAAGAAGGCGATTTTGTAAGATGGTACCTGCCATTTACCCTGAAAGCAGGCCCTGGCAGCGCTTCAGACAGATTCAGAGACCTGACATTCCACAGGTGCACTCTTGTTTCCTTTGAACAAGAATCCGGAAAACAATACGAATGCGACATGACTTATTTTTTCATTGACAGGCCAGTTGAATCAGTTTTAATAATCCCCTCGGAATTATACAATTCAGACAAGGAATTATTGCTTTCCGGAGACAAAACCCACGACATACAAGCAGGATTGAAAATTGAAGAAATCATTTTGAACAGCGGTTCGCCCTACATAAAAATCGAGAACGGAGTTCTTTCAGAAGAACAAGTTACTATTTTAAAAGAATTGAAAAAAAGCAATGCCACTGCATTGGTGCAGCCTGATTTGAACGCAGCCATCCTGAATCAGTTAAAAGAAATCGGCTTTGAAATAAAAAAAATTCCAGAAACAAGCGGAATTCCATGGGTTTGGGATGCATTGGGAGTTAAAACCGCAATTGCCTTAAGCGAAGATGTTGCCCACATGGACGTTGCAACAAAAGAACAGGCACAGCCGATTTCAAGCCTTCAGATAACAGGAATGGCAAACGATTTTAAAACTGCACAGCAAAGATTATCAGACCTGGATATTTTGCTTTCAAGCGGTTCCCTGCCTGTTTCAGTCAAAAGCATAAGCAAAGAATCAATCAGCCCAATGCTTGGAGAAAATTTTTTCACAACAGTCTTGTGGATGGGCTTGTTTGCAATCATCACTGTTTCGCTTGTTGTTTTTATAAGGTATAGGATTCCAAAAATAACAGGCCTGCTGGTTTTCTTCATTGTTTCCGAAACACTGATTACAATTGCAATGTCTTCTCTTTTAAGCAAGTTTGACTTGGGAGCTGTTGCAGGAATAATTGCCGCAGTTGGAACCGGAATTGACACGGAAATAATAATTACAGACGAATTGCTGAGAGGCGAAACAAGCGAAGAAGCCACAAGCATGGTTACAAGAATAAAACGCGCGCTGTTCATTGTTTTTGCAGCAGCATCGGTTTCACTGGCAACAATGCTTCCAATAATCTTCTTCGGATTCGGCCTTGGAAAACTTGTCGGATTCGCAATTACAACCTCAATGGGAGTCCTTATAGGTGTAATTGTCACAAGGCCTGTCTTTGCAGAACTTGCAAAAATAGTTGTTGAAAACACAAAAGCAAAGGCACAGCAAAACTGATTTTGCTTTTCAAATCAGTTCCCCAAAGTTTTTTATTCCAACAATTTTTTTTGTTGCAAAATACCAAATCAGGATTACAAGCAATGCCGTTGTCAGCCATGTTATTTCATGCAATGTTCCCGCCAGGCCAGTGCCATGATTTTTTGCAATTGCAAGCACTAGCCAGATGCGCGGCAAATTAAGCAGGAACAGTGCAATTCCGCCTGTTATCGCAATCAAAAACTTTTTCTTTAAATCCGGTTTTTTGAGTGAAAAGATTATTGCTGCAAGAATTGCGCCCGAAACCAGGCCAGTGCAATTGTTTGTTATTTCAAAGCTTTGCGAATCAAAAAAAATTTTGTTGCCCTCTGTTGCCATTCCGAGCGCATTCGCTTCTGTTCCCGCAATAAAATTCTGCAATGGCATTAAGGGCAAAGCAAGAATTATGAATTG
>JAGVNX010000008.1 GCA_020053055.1 Candidatus Iainarchaeum sp. | reverse complement strand
GCAAGCATAACAGCCTTGTTCGAGCTAATACGCGACAATTGGGCATGCATAAAAACAACATCAAACAACACTGATGAAACACAAGCAGATGCGAAAATAACAACTACTATCCAGTGGAACCCTGAAAAAATTTATTCCACAATAACAGCACAAATACAATCAGCCAAAGGGCAATGCAACTCAGAAGGCGACCAATGGCTTGTCATAAATGTAAAAGACAGCCAAGGCAACCCAATAACAGGGGCAACAGTGCTCGCAGAATCAATAAACAAGGATTGGTCACAAACAAAACAAACAAACGAAAGCGGGGAAGCAAGATTTTTAGTAAAAGCAGGGAACACATACTCGGCAAAAATAACTAAAGAAGGCTACTCTGAAGAAACACAAGCAAATTTGTACATAACCCAACAAGAAGCTCTAACGCCCCACTATGTAGATGTAGTGCTAAGCCCGGCACAATAAAAAAAAAATTCGAGCCCAGAGGGATTTGAACCCTCGACGGCCTGCTTAAGAGGCACACCTAGAAACAAATTTTAAACAAAAAAAAATGTTTTCTATCAGGTGCTCTACCAGGCTGAGCTATGGGCCCTGCAATAATAAACTTGTTTTGAAAGAATTTTAAACTTGCCTAAAAACAAACCAAAAAAAAATTTTGAACCCACGGGATTCGAAAAGCCTTTTTTGCATTGCAAAAAAGCCTTGAAAAATTATCAACTGGGCACTATTTTGCTATACTCAATAGTGCATCGAGCCCAGTGGGATTTGAACCCACGACAGGCGGCTTAAAAGGCCGCTGCTCTACCAGGCTGAGCTATGGGCCCTGTCCTTCTCTCTTTTTTGAAAAAAAAGAAAAAAGGCAGTTAAATAAAATTGGAATGACAAGGGTTAAAAAAAAGAGGGTTCAGCGCTTTTTCTTGGTTTTTTTGGGGTTTGCAAGTTTTTTCCCAACCAGAATTTTCGGCTTGATTTCTTTTATTCCATTCATGTATTTTTGCAAAACTTTGGGAACAAGAATTGTTCCTTTTGCAGTTTGATAATTTTCAATAATTATTCTTAATGCGCGGGTAGTGGCCAGCATTGTGCCGTTCAAAGTGTGAACAAATTTTTTTTCACCATTCTTCAACTTATATTTTATATTCAATCCAACTGATTGAAAATCAGTGCAATTACTGCAGGAGATCAGTTCAATGAACTTGTTTTCCCTCGGAGACCAACCCTCAATATCGTATTTTTTTGCAGCAACAATGCCCATTTCTCCAGTGCAGACATTAACTGTTCTACAAGGAATTTTAAGGTCAGTCAAAAGAGATTCCCCATTTTTGCGCAAAACTTCAAGCCATTTCCAAGAATCTTCCTGATTGCACAAAATAATCTGTTCAACCTTGTTAAATTGATGCACCCTGAAAAAACCCCGTTCATCAAGCCCGTGCTTTCCAATTTCCCTGCGAAAACAAGCAGAAACACCAGCCATTTTAACCGGCAATTGCTCTCCAAAAAAAATTCCATTCATGTGCATAGAAACCAAAGGATGCTCAGAAGTAGCAATCAAATAAAGCTCCTGGCCCTCAATTTTGTACATGACGTTTTCAAAATCATCCAGGGGGGCAACTCCCTCATAAGGTTTTCTTGCCATTAAAAAAGGCGGTTGAACCAAAACAAAATCCTGCTTCAAAAGCTTGTCAATCGCGAATCTCTGCAAAGCAAGGTCAAGCAATGCAAGACCGCCCTTCAAAAAGAAAAACCCAGTTCCAGAAATCTTCACAGCATTCTCAAAATCAGCAACATCCAAAGCAGAAGCAATCTGGCCATGATGCTTTACCTCAAACTTTGGCTTTTTTGGATTGCCCCAATTTTTAACAACAACATTTTCAGAATCATCTTTCCCAACCGGGGCTGATTCGTGCAAAATATTAGGCAAGCCCATTAAAATCAAATTGCAGCGCCGCTTTGCCTCGGCAACTTGGCCCTCCAAACCATCAATTTTCTTTGGAATTTCCTGGGCTTCTTTCAGCAAAACAGAAAAATCAGCATTTGCTTTCTTCGCAGCATTAACCTGTTGGGACAAAACATTCCTGCGATTGCGCAAAAAATCCGATTCCGCTTTAAGCTTTCTCCAAAATTTGTCCTTTTCAATCAATTCATCAAGCAAAACAATTTTTTCTGAATCGCCCCTTTTTTCAAGATTGGCGCGCATCAAGCCGGAATTCGCCCTGATTAATTCAATATTAATCATCAAATCACACACATAAGCTTAACTAAAAATCTATAAAAACGTATTACTTATGCAAATTGTTGTGCTAAGATACGGCCACAGGGATATAAGGGACTACAGGGTAACAACCCATTGCTGCCTAGTTTCAAGGGCATTGGGGGCAAACAAAATAATTGTGGAAGGCAACGAAGACCAAAGCATAAGAAAAAGCATTGAGGGAGTGAACAAAAACTGGGGCTCTGGATTTGAACTTGAATTCACTGATTCATGGAGAAAAACAGCCAACGAATACAAAAAGAAAAAATTTTTTGTAGTGCACCTGACAATGTACGGCTTGCCATTGCAAAAGCAGATTGGAAAAATAAAGAAACAAAAAAAAATTTTGATAATAATAGGTTCGCAAAAAGTCATTACAGAAGTTTACCAGAAAGCAGATTTGAACATTTCCATAACACAACAGCCCCACTCGGAAATAGCTGCGCTTGCAATTGCACTTGACAGAATCCAAAACGGAAAAGCACTTGAAAAAAAATTCAAAAACCCAAGAATAAAAATAATCCCGCAAGAAAAAGGAAAAAAAGTAATCAAAAATCAAGGCAAAAAAATAGACGAATGATTTTTATTCCATTTGCACCATCAAAATAAATATAGTTAAACTGTAAACAAAAAAAAATTAGCTGTTACCGCCCAAATTTTCTTTTCTTGGGAAAATTAACCTTCTTTTCTTTAAAAAAGAAAGGAAGGGCAGGTGAAAAAAAATGCCTTCTAGTGTTTTGCAATTTCAGGGAGCCAAAGAATTGCTTGAAACAATAGGAGGGGAAACCGCAGTAAAGATTACAAAGATATACGAAAAAAAAGATAAAAAAGTAACAGACGAAGAAGTCGCAAAAAAACTAAAGCTGAAAGTAACAGAAGTAAGGACAATCCTGAACAGAATGCATTACAGGGGGGTTTCCTGTTACCACAGGACAAAAAACAGCAAAACAGGCTGGTACTCTTATTCCTGGGAAATCAAGACAAGAAGAGTCCTGGAATTACTATTGGAACAGCACATTGAAAGAATAGAAAAGCTTGAAAAGAAAAAAAGTTTTGAAGAAAATTATGCCCTGTTCAGCTGCAAAAAAAACTGTGATTACATTCCGTTTGAAATAGCAACAGAATACCTGTTTAAATGCCCAGAATGCGGAGCCCTACTAGAAGCAGTAGACAACAAAAAAAGAATGAAAGACTTTGAAAGCCAATTGGAAATGCTTAAAAAAGAACGCGAAAAAATAGAAAAAATAATCTAAAAAACACAATTTGTTGGACAACAAAAGCAACTGAAACAAAAAGAACAGTTAAAAACAATAACGGGCTAAAAAATTTAAAACCCGCCTTAAAGGCCAAAATAAGCCCTAAACTGCCTTTTTCTGGCAAAACAAAATTTTTAACCTTTTAAAAAGCTAAAAAAAGCATTTAAAAAAGTTTGTGAGAAGCATATCTTAGGATTAAAACCACTAAATAGCGCGGTAGGGCAGCCAGGAGTGCCCGTCGGGCTCATAATTTTCAAAGAAGTGAGAAACCCGAAGGTCGGAGGTTCAAATCCTCCCCGCGCTAATCTAATATATTATAATATATTAAAGGCAAAAAAAGTCTATTTTATGGCAAAAAACACGCCAGCTCACAACATACAAGGAGCATCAAATTCAGCTTTTGCCAGCCACATAACAATAAATTGCTTATCTCACATGGCAAAATAAACAAAGCAAAACCTAATTTTTACAAAAGCCTTGGAATAAAGAAGCATCACTGCAGGCAACTTAAAGAAATTCTGGCCCATTGGCAAAAACCCGGCTTAGAATGCAATATCACCCACAGGCAAACCAAGGAGAGCCGGCAAGAACCAAAAATAATGCACAAAAAAACAGGCTCACAAGATAGCAAAAACAAAGAAACCGACAGCCAAATGGCGAAATTCCAAAAATCGCAGAATAAAACCAACTCACTAGTGCTACCAAGATGCAAAATTGTTACAGTAATGAAAAACGTTGTAGATTACTGTAATTACCTTAATGATTTGGTAATTACCGTAAAGAATTTATATCATTACAGTCATTATAATTATGATGGGCCTAAAAAGAATGATTAGATTACTAATGGGTTTCTTTAAAGATGTCAAAGATTGGAGCGAGGAACCTGAAGAAACAAATGCAATTCAGCCAAAAATAGAGCAAAAAATGCATTTAGAACAGGAAAAAACATGGCCTAAAGAGGTCCATTCTATATGGGATTACCTTAGGATTAGGGAAAATACCCAAGCCCATCATCTTGCCAGTATTATTGGCTTTGAATGGATTGAAATGCTGGAAATCCGGCGCAGAGTTAAGGAACAGTTTGGCATGGAATACCAAAATGAAAGAAGCCTTTACCCTTACATCAAAACTTTCACTGATTGCGGCTTGTTTGAAAGCACAGATATTGGGGGCAAAAGAAAATGGCGCAAAAGAAACATACTGATTACTGTGCAGTTAGAAAAAGCGCAGGCAACAGAAAAGCCCATTGAAACAAAAGAAAAACAAGCGGAAACAAAAAAACAGGAAGGCGAAAAAAATAGTTAATTTTATACAACCGCGGAAGAAGCCACCCCTGCAGGCATAGTCCGCCCAAAAAAGAGGAAGTTATCGGAAGAAAAATGGCTTTTTACCACCGCATAAAATCTTTGCTGCAAAGAAATCTCGGAAACATTTACATAAAACTGGCCGATGCACTTATTTTAGAGGGGATTAACAAAGGCCTGCTCACGATAGTCTTATTGCAAAAATTTGCTTCTCTTAAGGTAAATGAACAAAAAAGGATTATAGATGCCACAACACGCGAACGGGACAAAAGCTTTAAATTTAAAAAACTCATACAATCCGCAAATAAATAAAAACAGGCGCAGGCAGTGCCAAAATCATTTTTTCAGTTTCTTGTAAGCAGAATAAAAATCTGAAAGTTTTTCAGATTTTGAGTAAAGCTGCTTGAACCAGTCACTAGAAACAATTTTTTCGGCTTCCTTTGATAACAGAGAAGCATAATTTTTGTCAACTGAAGATTCTTCTTTTTTTAACAAAACATTCATTTCATTAAGAAGGGTTTCATGTTCCTGGGCAGTATTCAAAACATATTGCCTTTCCAGCAATTCTTCAAGAGCCTGCAAAGCCGCTTTTTCATCAACTTCCTTTTCATTCATGTAATAAACTGCTTTCCAATCGCCTTTTAGCTTCCAGGAATGCGCAGGATTCTTGCCTGTTTTGAAAAAATCCAAAAGCTTTGAAAAAGAACTTGCAGGGGCAATAACACAATTTTTTCCAGGCCGTATATAAGGCACATCGGAAAGAACGCCCTTTCTGTGATAATGATAATTTTTTCCATTGGATTTGAAAACTGCCTGAGTATAACCGTAAAGGGCACGAAAAAGTTTCTGGTAAGTATAAGAAGAATGCCTAATATTTTCAGGAATAATAAATTTGTATTGAATAAAATAACCCTTTACAGACATAGACACCCAGTTGTTCCACAAATTGTATTATTATTATTACAAATCACTTATGTATAATAATTAAACATAAAAAGATAAAAAGGATTATGTTAATTTCCCCGTAAAAATCGAATTTTTATGAAATTATTAAAGCTAGGCAAGAAAGCAAGGGGCAAAAAACAAAAAATTTATCTTCTTCTGTAATATTTATATGGTGCTGGCTTTGCCCGTTCTTCTTCAGGTTCTTCAACAACAACAGGGCCGCTGCCAACAACAACAATATCTTTTGCAGACCTGACATTCCTATAAGGAATGCTTTTTTCGCTGATTATTTTCTTGGCTTCCTGTTTCGATTTTGCTTTTAATGGCTCAGTTGTTATTGTTTCAATACGCCCCTTTTCCAAATTAATTATAAGGTCAAAAATTTTTCCCTTATATTCTCCTTCGACTGTATAAATGTCCATTCCAAATAATTTTGATAAAAGTGTGCTCATCGCAAAACCCCTCCTTTTTTACATTAAAAAAATATAATAATAATAGAAGACATTTTAATATTTAAAACTATTGGTTAAAAAAAGAATTAAAAAAACTCAAAATACATAACGCCCTTTTTTGGTTTTTAAAAGAATTAAAAAAAAATATAAAAAAACATAGATATACATAACCAAAGTTTTTGTTTTTTTATCCTTTTTTTATCGGCTTGCGCAGGATTTGCGGAACAATGCCCCCTCATAGCTTATCTAGCGGGCTTTTTACTTTTTTCAGGGTTTCAGCGGAAACATGGGTGTAAATTTGTGTTGTTGAAAGTGAAGAGTGACCGAGCAATTCTTGTATTGTTCTTATGTTTTCTCCGGCTTCCAATAAATGTGTTGCGTGGGAATGCCGTAAAGTGTGGGGCGTTACTTTTTTTTCTATGCCTGCTTTTTTTGCAGTTTTTTTTACAAGCCGTTCAATTGAATCGGTTGAAATTGGGGAACCATTTTTTTTTGCAAAAACATAAGGGCTTTTCAGTTTTCTTTTTGCAAGGCATTTTTTGAATTTTTTTATCCATGTTTTTGAAAGAATCACTGTCCTGTCTTTGTTTCCCTTTCCCCCGACAACTCTGGCAGTTCTTTCTTTTAAATTCAAATTTTCTATTTTCAATTTTGTTGCTTCGCTTACGCGCAACCCGGAAGAATATAACAATTCGATTATCAGTCTTTTGCTTTTTTTCTTTGAAGCTTTTATAAGCGCCTTTACTTCTGCCTTGGTTAAAACAGCAGGGAGTGTCTTTGCACGTTTTGGCGAGCTTATTTCGTCCATTATTTTGTTTTTGAACAACTTTTCAAAAAAAAATTTTAAGGCTGAATGAATCAGGGAAAGAGTTGCATTGCCTACGAGGCGTGTTTCTTTTTTCCATGCCAAAAACCCGATTATGTCTTCGCGTTTAATTTCAAAAATTTTTTTATTTATTTTTGAAAGAAATTCTTCTGTGTAAAGGCAATACATTTTTGTTGTTCTTGCAGAGTAACCGCCAATAACGAGTTCTTGCCGGAACCTTTCAACAAGCGATTTTTTTTCTTCATCAGCCGCAAATTTTTCTTCGATCATCAATAAAACTTTGTTTTTTCTGTTTTTTAACCTTCGGTTTTTCCAATTTGTTATTTTTCCCTGTTTGTAGAATCTTTTTAAATTCTTTGATTTTTATTTTTATTATATGCGCACGCTAAAATCCAAGAAAGAAGGAAAAATTGAAAAGTCGGAAGATAAGGTTTGGCAAGACTGGTATGGCAAGCTTGACAAGAAAGAGCATGAAAAAATGCTTTCCCAACTTGGCCTTGACAAGGAAGACATCGAGGAATGGGGCCAGCACAAGGTTTTTGACAGCATAGAATCAGAAACTGCATGCGTTACAGGCCTTTCTGTGCCAAAGAAAAAAAAGGAAATTTAATTTTAATCTGTTATTCTTTTGTTATTTGCGCGTAATGAAAAAGATTTTTTGCCTGGGCGTAAAATGCGATTGTTGCTACGCCGGCAAGCCAGGCTGCAAAATAATAGATGAATGCATATTGGTCATTGTTCCAATGGGCTTTGACTCCCTGTATCAGGCCCCACATGAAAAGAGTTGCAAGGCCAGCGCCAATTATGAAAAAAACACTGCTTTGCCAAAAATTATCTGGGGCTCTTTGAATTGCTTTGCCTGCATAAGGATAACCAATTACCATATATTTTTAAACAGTTTATGGCATATAATACCTTAATTAGGGCACATAAAATACCTTAAAGTTCTGATTTTTTTTGATATCGGGTTTCTTTAAAAAAGGGGTTTTTTTGTATGAACATGGGATTGAACCAAATGGATGAAGCTATGAGATTGAAGCTTCTTGAAGAAGAATTCAAGCTTAGGAAAAAACAGCCAGAGGCTTGGACAAAAACAAAATATAGGAAATACGCCAATTTTGGCTTGAATAGGAAGAAAAGAGTGGAAATAAAATAATTGTTTAAATAGATTAAATTCAGGGTTTTGCCTGGTTTTTTCTAATTAAAGGGGAACTTATTTGAATGCAATGTTTTTCCTTCTGTGCCATTGTTTTTAATTATTCGAATTTATTTTTGCACGCTTTGGAGGTGTATTAATTTGCCATACAGAAAATTTAATAATCAGGGATATGGAGAAAAACCAGTAAAGGAGGGCGAAACCTACGACGTTGCAATCGAAGGCATTGGAACAAAAGGCGACGGAATCGGAAAAATTCAGGGTTTTGTCTTGGTAATTCCCGGTGCCAAAAAAGGAGACAATGTCAAAGTAAAGGTTAATGCAGTAAGGGGAAAAGTAGCCTTTGCCGAAGTAGTTGGCCAGGCAGACCCAAAACAAGAAGAAACCAAAACAGAAGGCCAAGAGGCAAAAGAAGAATCCGAAGAAAGCGATTCCGAAGCCGATGATTCCGATTCAGAAGATTCTGAAGAAGAGCAGGAATCTGAAAAAGAAGAATCAGAAGAACTCGGGGAAGAATCAGAAGCCTCTGAAGAAGAACAGGAAGCCTAAAAATTTTGATGCTTCTGCAATTCTTGTTTTAATAAGGCAAAAAAATTGTTGAAAAAACAGTTTTTTTCGCCATCTTTTTTTGTTTTTCAAACTAGCAAGTATTTTTAATCCCATTAAACTTATGTATCTAGAGGTGGGTTTTTTGGCATTAACAACTGCAACACTGTCAACGTCTATAATTTCTCAGCCAATTCAGAGAAGAGTTTCTTATTTTGGATTGCAAAGGCAAAAACACTGCATGAATTGTGGGCGCATAATAATGGAAGAAACCGATTTGTATAGCCGGAGGTTTTGTTCAACACCATGCAAAGAAGAATACTGCAGCCCAATTAAACACATAATAAGGCCTGTTTGATTTGGATTTCCAGCAAACCCGTGTTTTTCTCAGTAATTATTTAACAAACAGCTTTTCGCATTTCTGCTTGCTTTGCTTGCAATTAAAAATCAGACAGGGCTGCAAAACCGCCAAAGATTCAAAAAATCATGCAAATTTTTTTTAACAGCAGTATCCAATACTTTTTTAAATTAAAAGTTCTTATATTAAACAGTGATTTTTATAAAATTAAAACTTGTTTTCACAATTTTTTTGTTTTTGGGAATTATTTTATTAGGTTGTACTCAGCAGACTGACGCGCTGCCTGTTGATGGTGTTCCTCCTGTTGAGCCGCCTGTTGTTCCTCCTGTTGATGGTGTTCCTCCTGTTGAGCCGCCTGTTGTTCCTCCTGTTGATGGTGTT
>JAGVNX010000060.1 GCA_020053055.1 Candidatus Iainarchaeum sp. | reverse complement strand
GATGGCACTAATTTTAATGGCCAAACCTGTGCTGATTTTGGGTTTTCTGCTGGAACCCTGACTTGCGATGAAGACTGCACCCAGATTATACTTGGGGATTGCACTCCATAATAAAATCCAAGCAAAATTTTTGCTAAGTTTATAATTTTCTTTTTATTAAACTGTTTTTTATGCCTATTGTGCTTGCTGCATTTCCCGCTCTGATTTCAAAGCTTGTTTTATTGTTTTGCCCAGAGTTTCCGCTGCTCTTTTTTTGAAAAACGCAAGTTTTAAAGCCCTAATACCCCAATATAATAACAAGTCTGGTTAAAATTTTTTTTTAAAAAAAAGGTGTTTTGATGATTGCAATTAATGCAAAGTTTTCTCCTTTCAGGATGATTTTGGCAAGGCGCGAGCCAGTTGAATTGAAAGTGGATTTGACAAACAAGGACAAGGCCAATGCAATTTTGACTCTTGAAATAAAGCTTGGCGCAAGATTAAGCCTTGACAGGATTGGCTATAAAACAAGCGACATAAAAAGAATCCCTGAATTGAAAGCAGGGGAAAGAAAAACATTCTATTTTAACATTTGGCCTAAAAATGCGGGTTCAGCTACAGAAGAGCCTGTAAGGCTCATATTGACAGAGCACGAAGGCGGCTTTAATTCTGAAAAAAACCAGGCAACTGAAAACATGAGCCTCAGAATTGATTAACAGTAAAAAAAACCAAAGACTACGTTGATTGCCGATTTTTGTTTCGTTAAAACAGTAAGCTTTTTAATTTGCTTTGGGCTCTTTTAAATCCGTGTCTGTCTTGCCAATTGCAATTTTGCTTTTTAGTTTTTTTAAAATCCGGCCTTTACAATAAAATTTTTTCATAATTGGTTTTTTCAATCATAATTTTTTTAAGAGTAAATTCAGACTGGATTACTATGGAAAAAAACACTGTGGCAAGAGTGCAGGAAAAAATGGAAAAAATTTCTGCAGAAGAAAGAATAACGGCTTTCAGGGAAATAGAGTCTTGTTTTTCAAAAAAACAGGCCCTGAAAGAAGCGGAAAGATGCCTGCAATGCATCAACCCTGCCTGCATCAACGGGTGCCCTGCGCAAGTTAACTGCAAAGAATTTATAAAAAAAATTTTGGAAGAAAATTTTCAGGGAGCGCTTCAAACAATTTTAGAACAAAATCCTCTGCCTTGCTTTACCTGCAGGGCATGCAATTCAGAACAGCAATGCGAAGGAAACTGCATTCTTGCAAAAACAGGCGATTCCATTGCAATAAGGGCATTGGAACGGTTTGTTGTAGAAAATTCTGAATTAAAAAATTTGAATGCCAGTACTTCAAAAAACAATGTTGCAATAATCGGTTCAGGGCCTGCCGGAATGGCAGCTGCAATTGAACTGAAAAAAATAGGGGTAAAGGGAAAAATTTTTGAACTCCAAGGCAATTTAGGAGGGCTGGCAATAAATGCAATTCCAGGTTACAGGCTTCCGAAGAAAACAGCGGAAGAACAAATAAAATGGATGCAAGGCCAGGGCATTGAAATGGAAAAAAATTTTAAGATTGGCGAGAAAAAAACACTAAGCGAAATGCTGCCGGATTTTGACGCTGTTTTGATTGCAACAGGGGAAAGCCAGGCAAAAAAGCTTGATGCGAACGGAAAAGAACTGGAAGGAATTTTTTATTGGAATGACTTTCTTGAAAAATACTGCCATGGCAACGGAAAACAAGGCAAGGGAAAAAAATGCGTTGTAGTGGGCGGAGGAGACACTGCAATGGACTGTGCAAGAACAGCGCTAAGAATGGAGTATGGCGTTACAATCGCTTACAGGAAAAACCTTGAATTCATGCCCTGCAGAAAAAAAGAATACAATGAAGCAATAGAAGAAGGCATAAAATTTGAATATTTGCTTTCTCCGCAGGAATTTTTGGGAAACAAAAAAATTGAAAAAATAAAATTCCAAAAACTTGAAATAAAAAAAGAAGAATTCGTGCCAACAGGGCAAACAATCGAAATGGATGCAGAACTTGCAATACTCGCAATTGGCCAGGAATTTGACGAAACTGTTTTCAGGGCAAGCATGCTCCAAGGCAAGCCCCTGAAAGAAGGCATTTGCAGCACAGAACTGCACGGAGTATTCCTTGCAGGAGATGCAATAAACCAGCAGAAAACAATTGTGCATGCAATCCAGTCTGCAAAAAATGCAGTAAAAGAAATACAGCAATTTTTGAAAGACAAAAAGCAGAGAAACGAAAAGCCGGAAGAAACCGGGCTTAATCGCCACGATGTATTATTGGGGGCATAGCAAAGCCTTTTCTTAAACCTTGTAAAACCAAAAGGTTTTACGAGGCCTCGCAAAGCTTTGCTTTGCAAGGAAGAAAAGCCCTGGAAAAAGAACAATTTTGCTATGCAAAATTGAAAAAGATGATCAGCATGGAATCAAACATTTCAGAATTTTACAAAAAAAGCCTTGAGGAAAGGCTTGCAATTGTAAAGGAATTTGCACAATTAAGCGAAGAAGAAATCCAGCAGCTGAAAAAATTTGCAGCACTTGATTTTGAACAGGCAAATAGGATGATTGAAAATGTTATTGCAGTGCAGCAATTGCCCCTGGGAATAGCAACAAATTTCAGGATAAACGGAAAAGATTATTTAGTGCCAATGGCATTGGAAGAGCCAAGCGTTGTGGCAGCAGCAAGCAAGGCAGCTGGAATCGCAAGGGAATCAGGCGGATTTGAAGCAAAAGCAACCCTTCCCTTGATGCTAGGGCAAATCCAGGTTATAGGAATAAAAAAACCCGAAGAAGCGAGAAAAAAAATTTTGAAAGCAAAAAAAGAATTGCTTGAAAAAGCAAATTCAATGGACCAAACACTAGTAAAATTCGGAGGCGGGGCAAAAAAATTAGAAGCAAAAATCCTGAAAACAATAAAAGGGAAAATGCTGATTGCTGAATTGCTCGTTGATGTAAGAGACGCAATGGGAGCAAACGCAATCAACACAATGTGCGAAGCAATAACCCCAAAAATAGAGGAAATAACAGGCGGAAAAGTATTGCTGAGAATTATTTCAAACCTTGCTGTTTACAGGACAGTAAAAGCAAAAACTGTTTTTTCAAAAAAAGCACTGGAAGAAAGCTTTAGGGAAGGAAACCTTAAAGGAGAAGAAATTGTTGAAGCAATCATTAACGCCTATGCTTTTGCAGAAGCAGATGCCTTCAGGGCATGCACCCACAACAAAGGAATAATGAATGGAATAGATGCAGTGGCAATTGCAACTGGTCAGGATTGGAGGGCAATTGAAGCAGGAGCGCATGCTTTTGCCTGCTGGAAAAACAATGGCAAATACAAGCCATTGACAAAATATTACAAGGACAAAGAAGGAAACCTTGCAGGGGAAATAGAATTGCCGCTGGCAGTAGGCCTTGTCGGCGGAGCAACAAAAACCCATCCAATTGCAAAAATAGCAGTAAAAATCCTTGGAGTGAAAAGCGCGGGAGAACTGGCAGAAGTAATGGCCTGTGTCGGCCTTGCAAACAACCTTGCCGCAATGAGGGCTCTTGCAACAGAAGGGATCCAAAGAGGCCATATGAAACTGCATGCAAAAAACATTGCAGTGCTTGCAGGCGCAAAAGAAAAGCAAATTGACGAAATAGCTGAAAAAATGATTGAAGAAAAGAATATTAAGGTTGACAGGGCAAAAGAATTATTGCAACAAAAATAAGGGGGCAAGAAAATGGCTGGAATTGTAGGTTATGGAGTGCAAGTCCCTTTGAGAAGGATAACTGTCGAGGAAATTGCACGAGTATGGAAAAAAGACGGGAAAAAAATTTCAGCAGGAATCGGCGTAAAAGAAAAAGCAGTTGCTGCTTTTGACGAGGACGCCTGCACATTATCAGTTGAAGCAGCAAGAAAAGCATTGGAAACAGCAAAAATTCCTGGCCAAAAATTAGGCGCAATTTTTGTCGGCTCTGAAAGCCATCCTTACGCAGTAAAGCCAACAGCAGCAATCGTGGGAGACGCAATACAAGCTTCTCCGGAATTAATGGCAGCTGATTTGCAGTTTGCATGCAAAGCAGGAACAGCAGGAGTGCAAATATGCCTTGGCCTTGTAAAAAGCGGAATGATTGAATATGGGCTTGCAATCGGAACAGACACAGCACAAGGAAGGCCGAATGATGCTCTGGAATTCACTGCAGGAAGCGGGGCAGGGGCTTTGATAATTGGCGGAAAAGAAAATGAGGTCATTGCGGAAATTCAAGACACCTATTCTTTTACAACTGATACTCCTGATTTTTGGAGAAGGCAGCACGCGGAATTTCCACAGCACGCAGGCAGGTTTACCGGAGAACCCGCCTATTTCAAACACATAACAGGGGCAGTAAAAGGATTGCTGGCAAAAATAAAAATGAGCCCCAATGATTTTGATTACGCTGTTTTCCACCAGCCAAACGGAAAATTTCCAAAGCAGATTGCAAAAAGCTTTGGAATAGAAGAAAAAAAAATAATCCAGGGCCTTATAACGCCCATGATTGGAAACACTTATTCGGGAAGCAGCATGATTGGATTATGCAGTGTTCTTGACATTGCAAAACCGGGAGAAAAAATTTTGGTTGCAAGCTACGGGTCAGGGGCAGGAAGCGACGCTTTTTCAATCACTGTTACAAAAAATATTGAAAACAAAAGGGCAAAAGTGCCTGTGCTGGAAATGATAAAAGAAAAAGAATACGCGGATTATGCAGAATATGCAAAGCACAGGAAAAAAATAAAGGGTTTATGAGGGGAAAAAAATGAGAAGTGTTTCAATAATTGGCTGCGGATTGACAAAATTTGGCGAACATTGGGAAATGAGCTTCAGAGAACTGATAGCAGAAGCCGGGGTAAAAGCAATTGAAAGCGCAAATATAGAGGGAAAAACAATACAGGCAATTTACGGCGGATGCATGGCATCAGGAAGGCTGATTGGGCAGGAACATATTGGCGCATTAATTGCAGACCAGTTTGGATTAAACCCGATTCCTGCAACAAGAGTGGAAGCTGCATGCGCTTCAGGCGGAGTCGCGCTTAGAAGCGGAATACTCGCAGTTTTATCAGGGGCATATGACATTGTTGCTGTTGGCGGAGTGGAAAAAATGACAGAGGTTTCAACTGAACATGCAAGCTTTGCACTTGGCGGGGCAGGAGACCAGGAAACAGAATTGTTCCACGGCGCAACATTCCCATCGCTTTACGCATTAATGGCAAGAAGGCACATGGAAGAATTCGGCACAACAGAAGAACAAATGGCTGCATGCGCAGTAAAAAACCACAAAAACGCATGCAACAATCCAAATGCACAATTTCAAAGGGCAATAACAATTGAAGACGTAATGAATTCAGGCTATGTAGCAAGCCCGTTAAAATTATTGGATTGCTCCCCAATAACAGACGGGGCAGCAACATTAATTCTCTGCGAAACAGAAAAAGCAAAAAAATTATGCGAAAACCCAGTTGAAATAATCGCTTCAACGCAGGCATCGGATTCACTGGCATTAACAGGCAGAAAATCTTTGACAGAAATGGCTGCAACAAAAATAGCTGCAAAAGAAGCCTTTGAAAAAGCAAAATTGCAGGCAAAAGACATTGATTTTGCAGAAGTCCACGATTGCTTCACAATAGCCGAAATACTTGCAACAGAAGACATCGGGTTTTTCAAAAAAGGAGAAGGCGGAAAAGCAGTTGAAAAAGGAAAAACCTCGCTTGACGGAGAAATTCCAATCAATCCTTCAGGGGGGCTTAAGGCCAAAGGCCATCCAGTAGGCGCAACAGGAGTTGCACAGGCAATAGAAACATTTTTGCAATTACGCGGAGAAGCGGAAAAACGGCAGGTAAAAGATGCAAAAATCGGCTTGACACACAATGTTGGAGGAAGCGGGGCAACAGCAGTGGTTCACATTTACAAGGCAATTGGAGGAAAAAGGTGATTTGAATGGTGCACAATTCTTTGCCATTGCAATGGCGAAAATACCCTGAAAGATATTATTTGAGGGGAAATTATTGTGAAAACTGCAAAACCAGCTTTTTTCCACAAAGGCAAATCTGCCCAAACTGCAGGAGAAAAGGAAAACTAGTGGAAAAAGAAACCCCTTACACAGGAAAAATAGTTTCTTGGACAGAAGTTTCAGTGGCCCCCTTTGGATTTGAAAACGAAACACCATACTTTTTAGCAATAATTGAACTGGAAAACAAAGTAAAAATATTAAGCCAAATAGTTGACAGCAAAAAAGAAAAAATAAAAACAGGGGCAAAAGTAAAAAAACTATTCAGAAAAATATCAGACATAGACCCAGAAGGAGCAATAGCATACGGATACAAATTCAAAGTCGTGGACTGATTGATTATGAGGGCTGTTTCGAGAATACCCAAAACCATGCAATTAGCATTAGGTGTTGCAAGACTCCAAAACGAATTCGAAAAAAGTGGTTTGGACCCAACCCATTCCACAACAAGCATGCTTCGAGAGATTACTGCAAAATTGCCCCCGCTTGCGCGGCGAAAAGTAATGCACGATGCGATTCGGTTGCGGGCTGCAGCTCTTGGAATCAAGAAACTTAAGGCATTAGCATGCGTGACGGAAAATACGCTCTATGGAGATGCTGCCAAACGATTCCTGAGAGTAATAGGTTTTTCTAATGCTGGCAAGTTATCGGACAGAATTGAAGTCCGGTTATATCCTTATTCTGTCCAAGTTTTTGGGGCAGAGTATGACACAGGAGAGATTTTAGGCTCAATGACACTCTTTCATGGAGTAACTGCCCCAAGAGGAAAACACCGTCGCATTGGAAATATTCGGTTCAAAAGAGAAATGCTTAAAGATCCCCAGATTTCCTTGGCACTAAAAAGCATTACTGTTTTTGGCCCACCCGCACCACTTGCAATGGGCACAGATACTCGCCAAGCGCCGTTTCACACAGTAAAAGAAACTGTTAGTACACATGAAAGACAACACGCATTTGACATCCTCCTTTCCAGGCACGGTTTTTCTCCTAATAGCCGAAGGGGGTGGGAAATGTTATTGCGCTCCGAACTAGGAAATATTGGTTTGGGCAACAGCATTCACCACATTGAAAATCCCTCTATCGACCTTGCTCTTAAAGATTTTGAAGGAAAGGCCAACGGCCCATGGATTCTCCACAGTAGCCTTGGCAATAACAAAAGCCCACTGACCCGCCGATGTGGCGAAAAGTTTCGCCAGCTCATAGTTGAAGAAAAGCGCTTGCATTCAAAAAAACCCCTTGAAAGAGAACAAGCACGCGAATTCTGTCGCACGTATATCCAACAACATATGGACACACTCGTCCAATTTCTTCTTACAGAGAAGCTTTATTTCGGAGACACTCCTGCTGAAAAACGACAGGTTATACAGAACACCCTAACCAAACGTGCCCCAACACAAGTGCTGGATTTCCATTTGCTTAGCCTAACAGATGCTGCTTTTAACTCTATTCCAGAAACCCAAGCAGCAGTGCAAGAAAGCGGCCAATGGGTCCGACAAACTGCTCGCCTCATTCGGGAAGTCCAACAAATTGCTAATAAACTAATGGAACAAAAAAAAGTTTCCCAACAGGTTTTTGCTGCAATATGCCGAGTCACTCCACTAAGACAACTGCCACTTGTACTTGCACGACTGAGCCACCAAACAACCATTTAAATTAAAAATTCCTGTTCACTTACTATAAGGGAACCTAGGACAACAACCCAGAAGGAGCAATAGCATACGGATACAAATTCAAGGTCGTAGAATAAAATGCAACGATACCGAAATAGAAATGCTCGAACAATCCAAAAACGACTGCCGGAACGCAATTGGTCGCTTAGAGTCAAAGTGGCAAAAAAAAGACTTCGAAGAGCAATTGCCAAGGAATTGGGGGCGGCAGATCGCAGACCACTAGAAACTGCTACCAATCCATTGTTTCAGAGTCGGTTTCATCCTCATTCTGAAAAAGGTCCGATTCGGGGATACCCTTTGTATCAAATTGGGCATGAGCTTTCCAAATTGCCACGCGAAACTATCGGCAATTTTGTGGATATTCCAAAACTGGTTCACGATTTGCGACAAATACCGGCTATTGGAACCTTGTTACATCGGCACCCGAAATTGGAACAAGCATTTGAACAGAGCGTTCGGGATATGATTCGGGAACGTGGGATAAAGGGAAGCAAATTTTGGGAAACTGCACCGAAAACATACATTGATGCCATTGTTGCTGGCGGAAAAGGAAAACCAAACCTAATGAATGACCGCGTTGGAATGGTAGCCAAAAGACTTTTTGGTGAAACCGTAAGACCGCGGACAATTTTAGATATTGGGACATTTGCAGGCGGAACAATTGCTGGTGCCGTAAAAGCTCTTTCACTTCAACAAAGACAACAATTGCGGCTTGTACTTGTTGATGTAAACGAACGGGTAATTAGAGAATACGCTATTCCAACATTAGCAGCATTGGGGGTTCCAAGGCAAAATATTGTAGTACTTCCAACCAGTTTTTACAGCGCTGCAGTTGCATTTGGACAAATGCGCAAGCCATTACATGAAAAAGGATTACGAAGATTTGCCAAACAATTCAAGGTGCTTGCTGGAAAAGTGGATTTAATCACTGCAGGGGCTGCTACCCTCAATTTTGCAAATGATTTGCAACCATTGCTTCAAAGCGTTCGTGTCTTGCTGAAGCCAGGCGGCGGATTTGTTGACTGGGAATGGGGCAGCGCAGAGGCACGAACGCCAACAGTTAATATTCCAGAACTTAAGAAAAAAATTGTGACAATCATTGATGGCAAACCATTAACTGAATTTGACGCATATGTATCCTTTCTGGATTTTTGGATGGGTTCTCCCCCCGATACATACTTTGCGTATCCTGAAATTGTAAAGCAAAAATTATGGCACGATATAGAACACGCTACTCAATTTAATTTTTTTGACTGGTGCGAGAGAAACCGCGATTGGACGGAAGCCGAACGGTTAAAAGCAGGCGGAAAAGTATTAGCAGACCCAGCCGGATTCCGAAATAGGGCTTATCGTGATGGCCGGGCGATGACGGAAGTTGCTGTACAACATGGCCTTTTAATCGAAAGCCTTGAATACCCCTTTGCCAAGCCGAGCGAAAAAACCACTGGAAATGTCAATTGGATGCTAGTAGCGCGAAAATAAAAAGAAAAATACTAAGCATATGAAAAGAGAGAATCATTATGCCGGAACAAAAATCAATAGCTTTTATTTTTGATTTGGAAGGGGTTTTAATTGACCATACAAAAAGGCAGTGCGAAGTTGCGACAAAAGCGCTTGGCTCTGTTGGCATTGCAGTTGCAATTACTCCGCAAATGTACCAGTTGAGAAGCGAAGGAGAATTTCATATTACAAGGGATTTTCTTTCTGGCTTGTATGTAATGCAAAAAGAAAGGATTTCTTTTGAACAAGCAAAAACAAACCCAAAAACTGTTGCAGAGAAAAGGCAAGGTTTGACTGTACAAGAATGGCAATTAATTGATGAAGCTGTAAACAGATTTGATGCTTTAAGAACCCATGGAAAACTTGAATTATCTGGAAAAAAGCTAATTGTAATAAAAGCAAAAGAGCCGAGGCTTGAAAAAATAAGGCAAATGCTTTACTGGGCAAACAAGAAAGGCATTCCTATTGTAATGGTTACTGCTGGAAAAAAAGTTGACGCAGATGCATTCATGAAAGAAGCAGGGATAATAAAATATTTTAAGCCTGAAAATTTGCGATATGGGGAAGACAAGGTAAAAAAAGCAGGAATGTTTGCAGAAGTATCACAAATGCTTGCTGCACAAGGAACAAGGCTTGGAAGGCAATGGGTAATAGAAGATTCCTTAAGCGGGATAAAAGATGCAAAGGCAAACGGGTTACGCTCAGCACTGGTTTTAACCGGAAACACAAGCCTTGAAAGAGTAACAAGGCTGCCTTCAAATGAACGGCCAAGCTTGGTTTTGCGGCATGCAAAAGACATTCTTGGGACACTCATGCACACGGAAAGAGGAGAAAAAATAAGGTTGCAGAGAAGGACAAATGCAAAAATAGCCCCTGTTGGCAGGCGAAGAAGAATTGCAAGATAAGCTATTAAAAATGTTGCACATAATAATTTGGTGAGGTTTTTTAAATGATTGAAAAAGTAAAGGCTGTTGCATATCCAACTATTCCAATTGTTTTTGTTTCCAGTGTCAGGGATAACAGGTGGCCATTGCATGATACAATGGGCTTGGCTGTTACTGATTTGAAGGAAGAAACAAGAGTGGAAACACTTGTGGAAAAAACAAGTTCTGGAAAATTAGATAGTTTTACTGTGGGAAAGGAAAAATTGCCGGAAGAAAGGACAAAAAGCGTTGCAGAAGTATTAAAAATTTTTCAAAAAGAATCCGGAAAAAATTTTGGGGTAAAAGCAGAGTCAAACAATTACAATGTGTATGCTGGAAGCAGCGATGCGGGTGCAGCAGCGCTTGTTGTTGCATTAAACGAATTATTTGAAACAAATTACACAATTGAAAAAATTGCAGAACTTGGAATGAAAATTTCAGAATCCGCTATAAGGGCGGTTTATGGCGGAATTAATATTATGGCAGTGGATGGCCCTGGTGCACCATACGGAAAACAGGTTGCTTCTGAAAAAGACTTAAAAGGCATAAGAATTTTTGCAATGGGCTTTGATTATGCAACAAGGGTTTCCGCAGAAGAAATATTCCAATTGACAAGAAGCAATCCCTTTTATGAATACAGGTTGAAAATGATTCCGCAATGGATGGCAAAAATAAAGCTTGGATTGTTGAACAAAGACTGGAACACTGTTTTTTCAGTTGCAGAAGAAAACTGTGCAAATGCACATTACCTAATTGAAAGCAGCGGAAAAAGATGCAGGAAAAAAGAAATGATGAATGCAGTGATTGATGTTGAAGAAATAAGAGAAAGCGGACTGCCTGTTTATTGGACTGCAGGCGGAGGAAAAGTAATCAATGCTTTCTCTTGGGGCAAGGATGCTGACAAGGTTTTGGCAGAGTTAAAGAAAAGAGGGCAAAAACCAATTGAATACAAAGTAGCATCAGGCGCAAAAGTAATTGAAAAAAAGTGAGAAAAAATGACAATCTACAATGAAAAAGACGATTTGCTGCTATGCACAGGGTTAAGCCTGAAAGAAATAGGCCAAATCCTGAATTCAACAAAGCCAGTTGAAAAAGAATTGGAAAAAAAAGGCAAAAAATTTCTTGACAGGTATTTGACTTGGAAAAAGTATAAAGAACTGATTGGGCAGGAAAAATTGAAAGAGCCTGTGCTGCCGTTAATCTCTGCTTTTCCCTGCATTGGCAAAACAACAATGTCAAGGGAAATAGCAACTGCTTTCGGGTTAGGGAATGTAATGGGCGGAGATGCTTTCAGGGCAGCTTTGAGAGAATTTATTAGCCAAGAAAAAGAACCTGCTTTTTTTGTTTCAATGTATGAAACCTGGAAAATCTTTGGGGAAAAAACAGAAGAAAACATGATAAAAGGCTTCAATGCACAGGCAAAGCTTGCAAACCAGGCAATGGAAAGGTTAGTTGCGGACAGGGGAATTAGGGACGGAGAAAGCATGGTTTACGAATACCTGCACTTTTTGCCTTCCCAGTACCATGAAGACACTTTAAAGCACCCAAGCTTTATTCCAATTGTATTAACAATAAAAGACAGAAAAATTTGGGAAACAAGAATAAAAAACAGAATCAAAAAAACTCATTTAAAAGGCGGGGCGCAAAGATTGCTGGAAGCGCTCGATATTTACGATTTTTTCCAAAAAAATTTGGAAAGAGAAGCAAAAGAATTTGGAATCCCAATTATTGCAACAGACAACTGGGACAACGCAGTTGACGAATGCATCGGAATCATAATCGAAAGAGTAAAAAAATTAAATGAACTTGCGGGAAAAGAAATTGAAAAAACAGAAATGCAAAAAAAGTTTGAAGACGAAAGGCACAAAGCAAAAGGAAAAAAAGAAGAAATGAACAAGTGAAAAAAAATGGGAAAACGAGAAAGAGTTCTTTTTTTGGATATTGACGGTGTTTTTACAACAGAAGGAAAGCCAGAAGAAAGAAGAGTCCTCGATTCAACAGTTCAAATGCTGGTAAAAGCAAGAGAAGCGGGCTATACAAAATTTGTTTTTATAACAGCAAGGGCGGCTCCCTGGGTACAAAAAGAATTTTTGCCAAAAATAGAAAAATTTGGATTAATGCCTTCTTCAGAGTTTCATTGCGAAAATGGATTGTACAGAATAATGCCTGGGGGAAAAATCGCTTATGCTCCTGAAGCCGCTGGTTTTTTGGGGGTAAAAAAAACAGTTGAAACCGCAATTGAAACAGAAATAAAAGCAATGGGAATTAATGCTTCAAATGCAACTGAAAAAGCAGGAAAACTTGTTCAAGTAAGATTTGTTCCAAATTCAGCAGAAGCAGCAAAACCACTTGGGGAAGCAATTGCAAAAGTGATTAACAGACTAAAATTAGAGAGATTAATTCCAAGAGATGTTGAAGGAGTAATAACAAAAAGTGGAGTGAATATTTTTCCTTATTCAGTCAACAAGGGGAGCACTGCAAGAAGAATTGTTTCAAGATGGCAGGCAGGAACAGGAAACCCAAGAGTCAGAATAAAAGCAATTGGGGATGTTCCAATAGAAGACGGGTTAATGAAAGACGTTCCTGGGGCGCATGGAAAATTCAGAATGGTTGAAAACGCTGGACAATTCATGCATTTAATGACTAATTTAACAATAAGCAGGGATGCTGCAAGAAGAATAAAAAGAACAAGAAAAACACAAAACTGGGAAGCAAGAAGAAAAGCAAACCTTGCAAAAAAACAAAGAAGGAGAGGAAAATAATGGGTGCTTTGGATTTGACAAAAACAGAATTGCTGGCAATAAAAAAAGGAAACGAAAACTGCAAAACATGGCTTAAGAAAAATATTGGGTGGGAAGAAGAAAAATGGCCAAAAATACCAAAAGTAAAAGAAAGCGATGCGGAAGTTTTGGTGGAAGCCTACCCAATAATAGGAATAGAAAAATACATGGGAAACGCTGACAAAGCAGAAAGAATAGCCTATTTTCCGCAAATAAAAATGTGCCATGACACGACAAAAGCAGTAACCTATCTGAAATTTGACAAAAGCCTGAAAGAAAATGTTTTCATTGTCGATGGAAAACTGATTGAAGACACAAAAGGGCTAAAGGGCATGGATGTAATGCTTGAAAGGTTAAACGAGTGGACAGGAATTAAAACAAAATTTGTTTTTGTTTCAGAAAACATTGCAAAAGTGCCGGCAAAAGGAAAAGGGCTTGGAACAAGCGCAGCTGCGGCAGGGGCATCAGCAATGGCTTTCACTGAAGCGCTAATGCCGGAACTAAAAACAAATTCAAGATTTTTAAGCGTGTTAGCAAGGTATTTTTCAGGAAGCGGAACAAGCAGTGCAGCAGGCGGCTGGAGCATCTGGCTGAGCTACAAAGGAATAAAGCCGCTTGAAAGTTACGGGGTAAGATTTGACAAAAAAGAAGAAACAAACTTGAAAGTAATCACAGTGCCGATTCCATCAAAAATAAAAACAGAAGACGCTCACGGAAGCGGAGAAAAAAGCGAATGGTACCAGGATTGGGCAATAAAAAAACCTGAAAAATGCATCAAACTAATGGAAGCAGTAAAAGCAGATGACATAAACGCGATTGGAAGAATAGCAGAACTCGATTCATTAAACTTGTTCCATATCCTTGTAAGCGGAGGAAGCTTTTTCAGCTGGGAACCAGAAACATTAGACCTTTTAAGAAAAATAAATTTAATGAGAAAAGAAGGCCTGACATGCTATGCCTCAATGGATACAGGGCCAAGCCTTGCAATAATAACAACAAAACAAGAAGCAAACAAAGTGAAAACCATAATTGAAGATTATGTGAAAGGGCTTGGGCATGCGGAAGACTGGCCAGTGCATTTTGTGGATAAGGCAGGCACGCCAAAAGTATTGCCAATAAGCCAGAAAGAAACAATCCTGAACGAGAATGTGAAAAACATTCTTAAAGCAAAAGGCATTGAAGTATAAAAGCTAATTTTAAATTTATTGAACATTGAATATAATGGTAAAAAAATGCCTGATTTATACATAATGAAGCTTGGTGGCTCTGTTATTACTGCAAAAGAAGAGAACAAATTTGAAGCAAAGGAAAAACTGCTTGAACAAATTGGCTCTGAAATTAAAAAGGCCTTGAAAAAGAAAAAATTTTTTCTTGTTTTGGTTCATGGAGCAGGGCCATTCGGGCATACGAATGTTTCAGAGTATGGAATAGACAACGGGGTTTTCACTGAAAGGCAGAAAAAAGGCCTTGAAAAAACAATTAAAGACTGCAATTTTTTGGATTCCATAGCCGTAAAAAAAATGCGCGAAGCAGGATTGAGTGCAATTGGTTTTGATGCAAATAAATTGGTTGTGCAGGAAGAAAAAAAAATAATCAAATTTGATTGCAAAGCAATTCAAAAGGCCTTGAAAGAAGGAAAAATCCCTGTGCTGTACGGGCAGATGGTGCCTGACAAAAAACTGAATGCAAGCGTTGTTTCAGGAGATGCAATAATAGCCTTTCTGGCAAAAAAATTGAATGCAAAAAAAATTTTTTTGGGAACAGATGTTGCAGGAGTTTTCACTGCAGACCCCAAAAAGGATAAAAAGGCGAAAAAAATAGAATTGATTAATAAGAAGAATTTTGATAAAATAATTGAAAAAGCAGGAGAATCCACTGCAACTGATGTTACGCAGGGAATGAAGGGAAAATTAATGAAAATACGGCAAATGCCAGCAGGAATAGAAACAATTGTTTTTGACGCTGCAAAGCAGGAAAATGTTTACAAGGCATTGGTTGGAGAAAAAATTGAAGGAACTGAAATAAGGTTGTAAAATGCCAAAAGATACAAAAATTGCAATTGCGACAGTTGTGTTTGCAAGAAAAAACAGCAGATTATATGCCTTAAGAGTGCAGCGCGCCAATACCCACAAATGGAACCGCAAAGTAATGTTTGGAGCAGCTGAAAAAAAGCAAGAGGGGGAAACAAACAAGCCCTGCTAAGGGGCCTCCGGGAAGAGCTTTTTTTGCAGCCAGGGGAAATAATCAAATACACGCCAATAACACAAAACATTGCAAGAGAAGAAAGCCACGGGTTAACAACAAGGTTTTATGCAGTGGAAATTTCTTACGATAGGCTATTGGATTTGGCAGAACAGATAAACAAAAAAAGTCAAAGATTTGATGAAGTTTGCGGCGCAAGAATAAGCAGCATAAGGCACCTTGCAAAAAACCCGAAGGTAATGCAACCGCACTACAGGGATTCCAGGCTGCAAATAATTGAACATTTAAGAAGAGAACAAAGCCACAGAAGAGTTTAAAGGTGTAAAAATGCAAACCCAGAACAGGAAAACAGAGCATTTGCACATTGCCTGCAGTGAAAACGTGCAGTTTCGGGAAAAAACAACTGGCCTGGAAAAAATCGGCTTTAAGGGAATGGATTTGGAGTATAAAACCCTGCCTGAAATAAACAAAAAAGAAATTGATTTGAAAACAAGCTTTTTGGGAAAAAAATTTTCCGCTCCTATAATGGTTGAAGCGATTACCGGAGGCTGTGAAGAAGCAAGGCAAATCAACAGGGATATTGCTGCTGCCTGCGAAGAGCTTGGCCTTGGAATGGGCTTGGGAAGCATGCGGGCAATGATTGAAAACCCTGCTATGAAAGAAACTTATTTTGTAAGGGATGTTGCGCCAAGCATTTTTGTTGCAGGAAACATTGGGGCAGCGCAATTATTGAATTATCCGATTGAAAAAATAGAAAAAGCGTTGTGCGCGATTCAGGCTGATGCCCTTGCAATACACTTGAATGCAGCGCAGGAAGCACTGCAAAAAGAAGGCGACACAAATTTTAAGGGAGTGATTAGCGCAATTGAAAAAATAAGCGCAAAACTAAGCAAGCCTGTTTTTGTAAAAGAAGTCGGCCATGGAATCGGATTTTCAGTTGCAAAAAAACTTGCCAAAACAAAAATAATGGCAATTGATGTTGCAGGGGCAGGCGGAACAAGCTGGACAGGAATAGACTCGCTGAGAGGAAACAAGGAAATTGGGGAAACTTTCTGGGATTATGGAATAGCAACAGCAGAAAGCATTGTAGAGTGCAGAAGGGCTTTTAAGAAAAAAATAATTGCTTCAGGGGGAATAAGAACAGGCTTGGATGCTGCAAAAGCAATTGCATTGGGCGCGGATTTATGCGGAATTGCCTTGCCTGTCCTGAAAGCACAGCAGGCAGAAGGAAAACAAGGCGTAAAAAAATATTTGGAAAAAATAATTGAAGAGCTGAAAATTGCAATGTTTTTAAGTGGAGTGAAAAATTTGAAACAATTGAAAAAAGTTAAAATAACAAGGAATAATCGGTAGCCATAAAAAAAAACAGCACTATTTTTGCAAAACTTGCACTAGAAAAAGTTAAATAACAAAAATCTGCCATATAATAACCATGAATTCAAAAACTATAAGAAATTGGGGCCCAAAGCTTGTTTTGCTGCTTGTTCTTTTTCCATTGGCTTCTTTTGCACAAATAGACTCCAACAGAAACCCCGAATCTCCAATTAATGCTATTCAAGGCCCTGAAATTGCAATAGTTGCGCCTTTTTCAGGCGACAAAATACAAGGCTCAATGGTAATAATTGTAAAGCCGGAAAATCCAGAAATTATTTCAAGCGCAGTTGCAAGGCGATTGCAGCCAGACTTAAACACAATTTCGTTTGAAAAAAATTTGTCAGCAGAAAACAACTGGATAACAGAATGGGATTCAAAAACAGTTTCTGATGGAAATTATGCGTTTGAAATTGAAGCCTGTTCAAAAGAAGCGTGCACAAAAAAAACTTTTGAAGTCATAGTTGAAAATCAAGCGTATTCTGAAAATCAAGGCAAAGAACCTGCGGATAATAATAGTGCTATTGCAACAGGTGAAAACAACCAGCAAAATGAAAACCCAGCTGAACCCAGCCAAAATCCGGAAGGGCAATTGTTTGAAATCAGCCCCCCGAACTTTTTAAGCCTTGTTTATATCCGCGACCAGAATACTCTGGAACAGCTTTATACTTTAAGCGGCGATGCAAAAAGAATTCCAGCCGGAACATATTATGCAAATCTTGACCTCTTTGAAGCGCCTGCAAAAGCAATAGTTCTTCCGGAATTTTTAGTAAACCAAAACAGGGCAATTGCCATGCTAAAACAAAATATTTTTGCAGAAAAAATAGAACTTGAAGGGCAAATTTTTGAAATAATAGAAAGCACTGAAATTGATTTTGGAATGCAGGAGCAAAAAAGCATTATAACAGTTGACAACAAAAATGATGCAAAACTGGCAAAATGCATTGAATGGAACAAAGAACAGCAAAAATGCCCAGGAAACTGGAAAATAATTGATTCAGGCGAAAGCACTGTTTCAATAGAATTTTCTGCATCGCCTGTTGCATTTGCCAGGCTAAAGCCGATTGCCATTGATTTAAACCAAGGCAGTGAAAGCCAGGCCACGAGTCAAAATCAATTTGACAACAACACAAAAATTCCAATTCAGCCCTCGGAAATTTATGAAAACAAATTTTTGATTATTCCTTCAAATGCCAAGGCAAGACTTTCATTAAGAGACGCCAACGGAACTGAAATAAGCACTTCGCAAGAATTTGAAGCCAAAGAAGGGATTTACAATGCAACAATTATTTTTGAAAACCCCAAGCTGCCGAATGTTTTTTTTGAAAACATTAAAATTGACCACAACGGCACATTACTTGAATTCCAAGACCTTGGAATTGCCAAAGATGCAAATATTGAAGATTCTTCGAATGAACAGGGCTCTTCAAAACAGCAAACAATGCTCCAAGTGTTTGGATTGTCAAGCTCTTTTAATACGAGCAATAATTTTATGCGATTTGAGCCAGAGTTTTTTGAAAATATTTATGGCTGCAGTGAATGGGACAACAATCTGAATGAATGCGCAGAAAAATGGAAAATTGTTTTAGAGCCAAAAATAAGCTCGGGTTTAAGTGCCTTTGGAATTCCGGATAAAGAAGCAATCAAACCAATTATCCCTGTTGTTTCAAACGAAAATCCAAACTTAATTGAAGTTGGAATCCAGGACATTAATTTTTCCAATGATAACGGCCAAAGCGTTTCACTTTTTAACGCAGGAATCCAGCCAAGCTTCAGTGTCTGGGACAAGGGCAAAATGCAGCCAGTTCCAAAAGACTCATTGAAATTAAATTTTTTAACTGAAAAAAAAAGCAAAGCACTGCTGTTAAAGCACGAAGTCAAGCCAAAAAGCATTAATGGAACCTGGAATCCAAGCGAATTCTATTTTTCCATTGACACGGTTTTAGAAAACTCCGGGCAGTTTGTAGAATTTTCCTTGGCCCAGCCATTTCTTTCAAAAGCAAATACCTGGGAAACAAAAGAAAACACTGTCCATTGGAATTACGGCGATGCCAATGAAATTATTTTTGACGAAAAAAACGATTTTTTTGATTACAGCCTGTTTTTTAATTCTGCAGCAAGGGATTTTTCCCAGGAAAAAAAAGCAGGATTCAAAGCAAACCGCATTAAAATAAACAATTCAATTGTTTCATTATGGTTCAGCATTGATTCAACAGCTGTTTCAGATTATCTCAATCTTTCAGATTTAATTACAAAAACCACTGCAATCTGCGTTTCTCCTGACAATAATCAGACTTGGACAGCGGGAAATACTTATTTTATTAATGGCGACAGCAATATAGATGTTTCAAACTGCCAACTAACCATTAACCCCGGTGTTGTTGTAAAGTATAAAGCCACTCCCGCAGGCAAAACTACCATGACAGTAAAATTCAAGGGAGTTTTGAAAGCACAGGGAACCAGTGCTTCAAAAATTTATTTTACAAGCGAAAACGATTGCTCAGTTGGCGCAACAATCACTGGCACAAGCAACGATGCCAACTGCGGAACAGCAAAAGCAACAGACTATTTTTATGCAATTAACTTTCTGGCAACCGCGGGAGTTTTGCCAGATGCCAATGATTTTTCAGATTTAAACATTGGCTATGCAAAACAAGGCATTGTACTGCGCAGAAGCTTTGGTTCTATCCATGACTGCACTTTTCACGACAACAATGCCTTGACAAGCTATGGCGGAGGGCTTTATGTAATCAGCACTGGAACAATTAATTCTGTTTACAACAACTTGTTTACAAACAACTCAGTCACAACAGGTTTTGGCGCAGGAATGGGCAATGCGGGAACAATAAACAATATTTATAACAACACTTTTTCAAACAACAAAATTTTAAGCACTGGACTTGGCGGCGGATTATATAATGAAGGGCCAATAAGCAATATTTTTGACAACAATTTTTTAAACAACCAATCAACAACAGGATTTGGCGTAGGAATTTATAATTATTCAACAATCACAAACTTGAACCACAACATATTTTCCAACAATTCCAGCACCTCTGGTGGCGGAGTTGCAATTCTCAACGATTACAGCACAATCACAAACATTTCTAATAATACAATAACAAACAATTCCAGCATAAGCGGGCACGGCCCAGGCATACACAACAATGGAGGCGGAACAATCACAAACATTTCAGACAACAACATTTCAAACAACCTTACAATAACAGGCAACGGAGGGGCAATTTACAACGTAGGCGGGCCCATTACAAACATTTACAACAACAAATTTGCAAAAAACGATGCAAACCAAGGCGGAGCAATCTATTCAAAAGACATAGGCGCACCCTATGCCTCTGCAGCAGGGTTAATAACAAACCTTTACAACAACCTGTTCTTTGACAACAATGCAAACAAAGGCGGAGCAGTATACCAACAAAAATTTGCTTTAGACACAAACATAACAAACTTTAAAAACAACATTTTCTCGCACAACACAGGAACAGCAAATTACATAACAGGCGGAGCTAGAATCCCAAACCCAAACAACAACGCATATTATGCAAATGATGCAAATACAAGCGGTTTTACAGAAGGAACTTTAAGCGTTTATTTGGGGCAGACCCCGTTTATTGATGCTGGTTCTGACAGAAACTTTTTGTTAAACTCTTATGGCATTGCACAATTGCAGGGAAAGGGAAACTCTGCAATTGGCACTGATTCTTTTTTTCAGGCAAAAACAGTAAGGGCAGACAACCGCTTGGACTACAACAGAAGCATTGGCTATCACTATGACCAAAACAGCCCTTATGTTTTTGTTTTGGCGCCAACAGTCGGAACATATTCCGACATAATCTCAATTGACTTCAATGTTTCCAGCACTGGCCAGAACACAGATGTAAACCTTGATTTGAATATTTTAAAGAATTCTGCCCTGGACCAAAACGTTTTCTATTTAAAAAACATTTTTGCCAACTGGACATGCAATGCAAACCTGCCTTCCACTACCAAAGATGTTAATTGCACTTATGTTTGGGATACCAATCAAGGCCAGCCTCCTGACGCGAATTATTTGGTGCAAGTGCAGGGAACAGACAAGAATGGAACAGGAGCGCATAGATTGGCAAACAGTTTTGCTACCAGCAATGGAGCCTTGGATTACAGTTTTACCTTATTGCTCCCTTCAAGCGGCTGCACTTCTGGAAAAGGCAGAATTGACAGTGGAAGCGGAGCATGCCAAAAGGGCTATTTTGAAACAACTGATTTAAGCGGATTGGCTGACCAGAACAAGGTAGATGCAGAAGGGCAAACATTTGAAATTCCTTTTTTTGTTTATGACAACCAAAGCACCAGCAATTTGGACTTGAATATTACTCTTGATTTGAACGAGGCTTTGTCAGGCACACTGCATTTAAAGGTTTCAAAAATTTATGACGGATGGGCATGGGCATGCACTGGAAACACTGATTCAAATTGTGCAGAAATAAGAACAACTGCTGTCAGCATAGGCAAAGCAGTTTTTACAACAGAAAGCCAGGATTTGAATATTTTTGTCTGGGGAGATTTCAATAGCGCTGTTGCCGGGCGCACTGATAAAAATATTGACAGCACAAGCATTGCGCCTTAAAAAATAAAAATACTTGGTGTTCTTTATGCAAAAATTTTCTTTTCAAAAAAAAAAATTGCCAAATTTAAAAACAATAACAATAATTTTTGCGGCAGCTGTCCTGTCCTGTGCAATTTTTTTTGCTTTTTTTAATTTTAGCCAAACAGCCCCTGCAAAAGCACAGGAAGTTTTTGAAAGCAATGAAATTGCGGGCTGCATTGACCTAAACAGGGCTTCTTACAATATTCCGCCAGCAGTGTTTGAATCGCTCCCAAAACCGCCGAAATGCTTTGCTTCAATCATGCAATTGTACAGGGAAGGAAAATTCTCTGACGATTTTTTTTTCACAAAAGAATTTTCCCTGCAGCCCGAGTTTTATCCGACTTTTTTGGAAAGCGGAATTGAATACTGGAAAAACCCAGTTGCAACGCACTGGGGCGCAGTAGGATTCGGAGCTTTCCCTTTTGAAAGGAAAATAATTGCAAACGCAGGTTCAAAAGCAAAAACAAGGTTTTTTTTGCATTCAGGATTCGGGGTAAGGAGTTTTCAGGGATTAAAAATTGCAGTGGAATTTGAAAATCCCGAAGATGCCGATTTTGCCAAAATAAAACTGGATACAGAAAGCAGCAACGGGTTTTTATTGGAGCCAAACTTTCCAAAATTTGATGAAAACTGGGCAAGGCAAATAGACGCTGAAATTGAAATAGCGCAGAATGCACAGCCAAAACAAATTGCCATACTATTGAAAACAAAAGCGCCTGACAAAAAACAGGCATTGGAATGGAAAAAACAATATTCAAATTATTACAATGCAACAGATTTTGTCGGCGAAAAAACAGTTTCGCGCATAATGCTAACAATCAAATAAAAAAACACCAAAAAAAACACCAAGCAATTATTTTTGCCTGTCTTTTGCCTTTTGGGAATGCACAACAATTTCCCTTTCAGTTCTAGGCTTTTCTTTCAACTCCAAAGAATTTATTTTTTCGCAGAGCTCCAAAACATTTTCTTCTAAGGCAAGCTCGGCTTTTTCTATTTCCGCGCTTTTTTGCTCCAAAGAAGTGATTTTTTTAACAGTGTTTTCCTCAAAAAAAATAAGCTTTTTCATGATTTTCCTGCTGTTGCGCTTGGCCATTAAAAAAACAATCAGGACAACCACGATATTAAGGATAAACAATAAAGCTGAAAGCAAAATCAAAATTGTTGAATCATCAATCTGCAAAGCCATTTGAACGCCCTTTTACCTATATTTGCCCTTGCTTTCTGCCAATCCAAGGAGCTTGGCAAAAGCCTTCCTTTCAAAATAACATAATAAAGCCAGAGAAATTATTAAACTTAACTGGACAACAACAAAAATCCAAAAAATTTTTATCAAGCCAAATTTCAATTGCCTGGCATGCAAAACATCAATTAAATTATTTACGCCATTCAAAACAGCCTGGATTTTTTGGGAAAACAATGCAGTTTCTCCGCTTGCAGCCAAAACTTTCAAATTTTTAAAGCTGGCTTTCAAAGCACTTAATTCCGATTCCTCTGCAGAAATATCAAGGCCATCTGCCTTTGCCTTTGCAATAAAATCATCAAGGCCAGCCAGGTTTTTTTCAATTTGGCTCAAAACAGTGTTGTAATCTCCAATGCCTTTCACCTTGAACGAACAAAAAGAAACTTGTTCAAACTCGTTGAGTTTTATTTTGGCCTTGAAAAGATACTCGCCCTCCGGAGTGCCTTCAGGAATAAAAACTTCCCTTTGAATTAACCTGTTTTCATCAGGATACAAAGCAAGGGTAAAAGAGCTTTTTCCTATTACCAAGCCCTTGCCATTTTCCACCCACCATTCCAAAGAAGTGTCCTCATAATAATTTCCAAGATTCAAAAGCATAATCCTTGCATCAGCAGTTTCATTGATTTTCACTTCTTTTTTCAAGCATTCCGCTAGAATATCATACCTCCATACTCCGCCTCCGACAACAAATTTTTCAACAAGCCTTGAAAAAACCTTGGTTTTATCAATTGAAGAAGCCTCTGCCAAAATTCTATAAGAGCCTCCAAGCACAGGAGTCCAGAGCGCATCAGCAAAAATTTTGCGGGTTTTTCCAGGCTCCAATATTGGCACAAGAAATTCAGCAGAATACTTCACTGAATCACCCTGCTTTATTTCAATAAAAAGATTAAAGGGAATTGGCTTTCGCCCAGTATTTAAAACTGTTACAAAAACAGCAGAAGCCATGTCAAGCTCAAGGTTTTTGTCAAAGCCAGCACCAATTATTTTCAATGCTTCATCTTCAAGAGGCTGTTCTGCTGGCCCTTCACCACTGCCTCCACCACCGCCACCTCCACCACCAGGAGTAACCGGACTAGGGGGCTGCGGAGGCACATAAGAATCAGCAACTGTAAACCTGCCGCTAGCATTAGAATCAGTTGAAAGCCCGCAAGTAAAAGCAGATGTTGCCAAATAAATTCCTGAAACACTCGGAACAATAAAATTGTAATAATACTCGCCAGTGCCGGACAGGCCAGACATTGCAGCACCCTGCACAAAAACAGAAAAAGACGGATAATAAATACTTGTTGTGCCAGAAAGCCCTACAAAGGCATTTCCATCAGAATTTTTCACCATGTTCCTGATGCTTCCGGAATCACCCTGATTATAGGCCGCATTATTGTTAAGAAAAGAAATATCCATTGCAAAAGAACCAACATAAATGTAAGCATTTGCATCCCCAGTAATGCTCGCATTAGTATCACTCACGGCGTGCACAGCAAGCTTGAAAGTGCCATTTGCATCAAAATTTATGATTTTTGAATAATTCCCATCGGAATTATTTGAAAAAGAAATATTGCTGTTAACATCGCCATCAGGCTCAAAAAGAACAGCAGTCACAGTAGAATTTGCATTCAGGGTATTTTGGGGATAATTTAATACAGTAACAACAATGGAATTATTTCCGGGATAATTCATACAGGTTGTTGCAGTAATGCCAAGAGCAAGGCTGTTCTGGCTTTCAACAACCCAATTGACAACAGAATCGCCCTCGTTGGCTAATGCAATTTGGCAAAAAAAGGCAAACAAGAAAAAAAACAATGCAATTGAAAGATTTTTGTAACGAGCCACGAATATATTATTGCATTAGCCCTTATTTATTTCATACGCTTGCCAGCATTCAACATTAAAATTAAAACAGGCTATTTTACTGTTATGTCAAGCTGAATCTGGTTTCCGGCAGGCTTTATTGCATTTGCAGCATCAAAATAAAGATTCTTGTGTTCCAAAGCCCACTTGCCCCTGAGCTCATTTGAAGGAACTTCAACATTAATCCCAATATGATAAACGCCTGGAGGCGTATCTGGTTTCAATCTTCCAGTGATTTCAATTTTATAAACCCAGTTTTTCCAAAACTTTGGAAAAGAAGGCTCCAGCAAAAAAGTTTTAGGCGTTATCTGAATGTCAAAATATTTTTGGGATTCACTATCAGGGCTAAGTGAAACTCCCTGAAAAGTCTGGACACCCCAGCTGGAATAAAAGAAAACAACAGCGCTGAAATCCTCCCTCTGGCCAGTCAGCAAAGAATCCCATTGCTCAGCAGGATACGCACCATACCCATTTGCAACCCAGTATTTTGGATCAGGCTTTGTCCAGTACCTTACGCCAATAGTCTTAAAATTGGAATAAAACTCAGGCTGCTTGTAATACCTTTCATCAAGCAGGCCCAGGTCAAAATATCGACCTTG
>JAGVNX010000056.1 GCA_020053055.1 Candidatus Iainarchaeum sp. | reverse complement strand
GGAATTTCTAAAATTACTTTCAGGGAATCAATAATGCTATAACCATAAATCTGCGTGTCTTTCAACCTCGAAAGGTTTGCAACGCACTGCCCGTCAATTATTTTCATGAATTCCGGGCCTTTTATTGCCGAAACAAATTCGTGTGCCTGAAAAGCGGATTCTTTCGGCTTGAAATCTTTGTCCAATTGCTTTACAATTTTTCCGCCACGCTTCTTGTCTATTTCCATTAATGCGGAGATAAGCCTGCTTATTATTCCAATGCCTGGGCTTTTTCTTCTGCCGCCTTCATAATCAGAAATAGTGCTGTTGCTAATATTCAAAAAATCAGCCAGTTCTGTCTGGGAAACACCAAAAATTTCACGCCATTTTTTCATGCTGCTGCCAGGATCCTTGCTAAGGCAGATTTCTCCCGCAATAGTTGTTTCCAATTGGTCCATAAACTCATCTCTGTTTAAATTAGGGCAAAACACGTTTTTAAGGCTTTTTACTTGCGGTAAAAATTGGAAAAGCAAATTCCAAAGCATAGCCTTTTTTTGTTGTTTTTATTGAAGGCCTTTTTTTTGCAGGAATTTTCAGAATTAGGTTCCGAATTTTTTGAATTTCCTTTCTGCCAAGTGCGTATCTTTCAGAATGCTCTTTTTCAGTTATAACAAGCTTTGACGCATCGCCAATTTTTCTTACATTGCAAAAGCCGGAGTTTTCATACAATTCCTTTATTTCTTTCGGGAGTTGAAAGTGCCTTTTGCCGATTTTTTTGTTTGAATTATATATTTTGTCCGCAAGTTTTCTTTCTTCTTCTGAAGGCATTACAGCCATCTGATTTATGAAAATCCCACTATGTTCAAGCAACCTGCTTATTTTTGAAAGCAATTTAACCTGAATTTTTCTTGTTGGAAAATAATCAAGGCTGCTGCGCATTATTATGGCGCCAAATTTTTCTTTTGTTTGAAAAGCAAGCACGTCTACAGCATTTTTTTTTGTTTTTGGATTCTTGTTTTGGTTCAAATGCTCTTTTGAAATTTCTACAAGTGTTAAGCCAGAGCCAATGCCTTTTTTTGCAAGCGCTTTAACAAGCTCTTCTCCAAGCAAGCCTGCTGCAGAGCAGGGATAAAGAATCTTTAGTTTTGTTTTTTTTGGAAGCAATGGAAGTGCTTTTTCTATGAAATAGTTGATATTTTGAATATTGCCGAAATAGCTGTTGTATGTTTTATTCCATGCTTTGCCCAAAACCTTTCTGTCCTTTTTTAAATTTTCTTTGGAAAAATTTTTTGTCAAAAAAATCACTTGCTTATTTTTTAATGAAGTTGTCAGCTGAACAATTCAAAAATTTTTACCAACAAGTCAGGCCAAATAAAAAACAGCACAAACAGGGCAACAACTATTAGAAAGACAATTATTGCAATTATTGTGTCAAAACCGCTTGATCTGCCCAATGTTTCGCCTCTCTTTGTTATATTGTGGCCGGCTGGAATTTTAAAATTGGCTGTTTACAATCAAGCTTAAAATCTCTTTCGCATCCAATACTATTGGCAAATAAAAATTAAGGTGGCTAAAAATGTGGGAATTTGTCTTTCTGTTTTTTTTGATTGCCGCAATAGTTGTTCTTTTTGCTTTATCCATAAAAATAGTCAGGCCTACTCAAAGAGGCTTGGTTGAAAGGCTTGGAAAATATCATCATTATGCTGGCCAGGGAATTCACTTTTTGATTCCGTTTGTAGATGCAATTGTCAGAATCAATATTACAGAGCAAATGGTTGATGCGCAGCAGCAGGAAGTCATTACAAAAGACAATCTTAATGCAAAGGTTGACGCCCAGATTTATTTTAAGGTCCAGGATTCGGAGGAGGGAGTGAAAAGAAGCCAGTATAAGGTAAACAGTTACCAGATTCAAATTGTGTCACTTGCAAGGACAACCCTCAGGAATATAATCGGCCAATTGTCTTTTGAAGAAGTCAATTCAATGCGAGACAAATTAAACCAGGAATTGGCAAAAGCACTTGACAAAGAAACAGCAACCTGGGGAATTTCTGTTGTAAGGTCAGAGTTAAAAGAAATCCAGCCTCCGCAGGATGTCCAGGAAACAATGAACAAGGTTTTGATTGCAAAGAATTCCAAAATTGCTGCAATTGATTTTGCAACTGCAAAAGAAACAGAAGCAGATGGCTTCAAAAGGGCTGCAATAAGGCAGGCAGAAGGCTCTGCAAAGGCAATTGAATTGAATGCAGAAGCACAGAAAAGAGCGGAAATTTTAAAGGCAGAGGGCGAAGCAAGGGCAATTGAATTAGTCAACAAGGCAGCAGACCAGTATTTTAAGGGAAATGCAGTCGACCTTAAAAAGCTTGAAACATTGCAGTCAACATTAAAGGACAACAGCAAAATAATTGTCTCAAGCGACATGCCAATAATGGAACTGATTTCAAAAATAGCAGCAGTAAAAGAAAACAAGAAAAAAACAAAATAACTATTTCTGATAAAAAAAATTTAACGGACCCGGTGGGATTTGAACCCACGACCCCCGCCTCTCTCCAACCGCCTTTTCTTAGAAAGAAAAGGCAGGGTGCCAAAAGAACTTTTTTGCTTCGCAAAAAAGATTATTCAAATGAAAAATACTGCCTTTTTTTCCTATTGCCGAAGGCAACAATTTTTTCGAAGAAAAAATTGCTATTTTTCCAAGGTTTTTCTCTTCAGAGAAAAAGCTTTAGGAGTGCGGTGCCCTATCCAGGCTAGGCTACAGGTCCATTAACTTATTTTTTGTTGAATAACTTAATAAATATTGGTTCCTATTCTTTTTTATGAGGTTTATAAGAAATCGCAAAATTCCTCCTTCTGGTAGGCCTCTAAAGAAAAATGGCAGAAAAAAAAGGCATTCTGAGCCTTTTTTACTGCTGGAGGGTTAAAATTTAGTCTGATTGAAGCAAGTTGGGTTCAAGGAGGCAGACATTATTCAGGTTTTGCATTAACAGTGCCGCAGAGCAGAGAAAAAATTGCTGAAGTTTATTATGCGCCTTCTGGGAAAACTGCTTTTGTTGGCAGAAGATTTGTATTTGCGGAACGGAGAAGAATGGGGATAGGTTCTGCTTTGTTCAAATTTTTTGAATCCCAGCTTAGGGAAAGAGGCTTGAAGAAAGTCTTGATTAAGACAAGGCAGCCGATAACGGCCTTGTTTCTTATAAAAAATGGATATGTTTTGTCATCATTGAAAGGCGCCCGTTTTCGTATTCCAGCAACAGTGGAAGAACAGATTGCATTTTTTAAGGCGCTTTTGGCAAAAGGAGCGAATGCCAACCAATGCACGTTTTCAAAGGAATTGTAAAAAGACAGTGAGTGTTATTGCGGCTGCAATTGGAATAGTGAAATTGTCATTAATGGGGAGTAGTTCTGCAAGCATTGCAATTATTGCGGTGATTATTGCAATTGGCATAGGAAAAAGTACAAGCAGGAATGGCAACATTGCAAGCATTCCCGCAACTGTTCCCTCCAAAGTTCTTTTTCCTATTAATTTGTGTTTTCCGAATCTTATTCCTATGATTGTTGAAGCGCTGTCGCCGTAAATGAGCGCGCAGAGAGCCCCGATTGCAATTAACGGATTCCTGAAGAAAAACAGGATTATTATTGCGGCCAAAAAGAAAAAAATTGCGCCCTGCCCAGGCCATTCTTTTTCATGTTCCCTTTCGGCTTTTTCAACGATTTTTGAAAAAACGGGAATTTTGATTCCGTGCTTTATTGCAAGCGAAATTGTTATGCCTGCAAGGAAGCACGCCAGCAAGATTTCAAGCGTAGCCTCGTTTCCAAGAATAACAAGCAGGGCAATGAAAATGCTTCCAAAAAGTAGGTGTATGAATTGCCTGCGCATTTCAAGAATCATTTTTTCTCACACAAAAACAGGCAGTGGTGCTTTTCAAAAGGGGCAAGATTTACCTGTTGCAAAACATTGAATTGTTTTTCCAGTTCTTTTTTTTCTGAAGCAAAAACTTTTTCAGGGTTTATTGATTGTGAAATGCTTTTTGCCTTGATTGCAATCAGGCCGAATTTTCCTTTTTCCAGAAACAATTCGGCGTTTTTGTTAAAAATTTCAGCCTGGTTTTTCTGCGAAATATCCTGGTAAAGCAAATCAATTTCAATCTCTTTCAAGTTTTCCTTGTAGGCTTCAGGCTTGCCAGCATCTGCAAGGATCGGAAGCATGTTTTTCCGATTTTCGCACAATTCAACAAATTTTCGCATTACCTTTTCTGCAACATCAATACCAAACAAAATTCCGTCTTTCCCTATAATGTCTGAAATATGCGATGGGGTTGTTCCTTCAGCAGAGCCCATGTACAAAACATTGCTGCCTTCTTTGATTGGCAATTGTTTCAAGCCATTTTTTATTCCAGCGCAGAGCTTTGAGCGCCATGGAATCCATTCCCTGTATTCAATGCCATTTTCAATAACAAGGGCCTCGCCGTAAACCTTTTTGCCCGGCACAAGATTTTTGGTGAAAAGTTTTCCCCTGCTTTCAAAAATTTCAGAAAAAATTTGTTTCATTTTGACCAATTAAATGTTTCTCAGAATATTATTAAAACAGAAACGGCTTGGTTGCCTGCGCATAATATTTAAAAAATAACCATAATAATAGTTATTATAACCTTTATTTAGGTTATGTGATTTGAATGGGTTTTTTGTCTGTCTTGAAGTCAAATCCTGATGTGAGGAAGCTGTTTGGAGAGCGCGAGCTGGTTATTATTGAAAAGCAGTTATTGGGCGTGCCTTTGACACAATCAGAGAAGAACAGGCTGTCAAGGGATATTCGGCGCAAACTGAAGGCAATTTCTACTTTGGCTGGTTTTGAACCTGAATTTTCCCTGAAAAAAAGCAGCGAAATAAAGCGCTGGGTTGATGAAACGCTTCAAACTATTTTGAAAAGCAGGTTTTCGCCCAGGATAGGGGCAATTTTTTTGTTCGGTTCTGCTGTTGAAAACGAGTTGTCTTTGCGCTCTGACATTGACATTTGCGTGGAATTCAATAAAATTTCCAAAGAGGAGGCCAATTTGTTCCGCAAGGAAATCCTGGGCAGCGCCAATCAACGAATTGATGTGCAGGTTTTTAATGTTCTCCCTTCAAAGATTCAAAAAGAAATTCTTGCAAAGGGAAAAGTTTTATATGAACGCTCGCATTCTGGACAAAATCCGCGAAATAGAAGATTATCTTGAAGAGCTTGCAGGAATTTTTCCGGATTCCTTCAGGCAGTACTCTTTTGATTTGGGGGCAAAAGCGGCTTGCGAGCGCTATTTTGAAAAAATTGTTGAAGCAATTGTTGACCTGGCTTTTTTGGTTATTCGTGAAAAAGGATTGCAAACTCCGGAAGAGGACAAGCAAGCTTTTGACATTCTTTGCAAGGCAAAAATAATTGGCGCTTCATTGGCGACCCGCTTGAAAGAGGCAAAGGGAATGCGAAACTTTTTGGCACACCAATACGGAACAGTTGACGACAAAATTGTGTTCAAGGCATTAAAAAAAGAGCTTCGGAAGGATGCGTGCATTTTTATTGCCGCAATAGAAGCATCCTTTTGCTAAAAATTCACTTTTGCTTTTGCACTTCTTTTGCCCGTTCGTCAAGTTTTTTTTGCAGTTCTTTTGCAATTTCTTTTTTTCCGAAGAAGTCCATTTTTATTGCAATTGAAATTTTTCCTGCTAATGTTCTTGCAATTTTTCCTTTGTGCTGGAATGGCGTTTGTTTTACCATTGGGTGCTGGAACAACAAGCCGTATTTTGGGGTTTTTGCGCTTGGGTTTTTTACGTGCCTGAAAAAGGCTTTTTTTGCCCCCAAAATTTGGATTGTGGAGCTTGGCATCAGTGCTAATCTTTTCAGGCTTCCAGCTTCTTTCAGCATTTTTGCGCCAAGAACAGAACCGCAGATTTCTGAAAAATTCGGGGCTTTTTTGTGCATTTCATCAATCAAAAATTTTTCAAGGGAATTTCTCTGTTCCTTGATGTTCAAAGCATTTAATGCAAGCATTTTGATTTCAGCCAGTGCTGTTTCTGGAATCTTGCTGCCCATGCTGTTTTTTGCTTTTTCCAAAATAATTTTTTGGGTTTCTTTTTCTTTTATTATTTCAGCCAGTTCTTTTTCAGAGAATTTTTCCTTTTCCCCGATAAAATAAACGAGCTTCAAAAAAACTTCGGGGTTTTGCAATGCCCTGCCAAGCTCGGGAAAATGCGATGCATACCATTCCCCGCAGTGCTCAGAAATCAAGTTGAAAATTTCGTCAAGATCCTGCAATGCATTGACTGCCCTGATAATGTGCTCTTCTTCTCCGGAATATTTTTCTTCAACCTGCTCCCTTGTTTTTTTAATGAGCTTTTTCCTTAATTCGTCAATTTTGTTCATAAAATTATTGAACAGCAATTCCTTTTTAAATGATTTCAGGTTTAATGTTTTTTCATGCCGAAAGAGGAAATCAATAATTTGGCCTTGAGACGGGCTTTGTTTTACCCTGCTGCAGAAATTTATCCGGATTCTCCCAGCGGTTTCTGGGAGTTTGCGGATGCAGGCGAAAAGATTCGCAGGAAAATCGTTGATTTGTGGAGAAAAGAGCTTGTTGAAAAAGAAGGTTTTATAGAAATTTTTGGAGCACAGGTTTTGCCTGAAGCTGTTTTCAGGGCTTCAGGGCATCTTGAGTCTTTTTCGGATCCGATTGTGCAGTGCAAAAAATGCAATTCTTTGCACAGGGCAGATTCTTTGATTGCGGAAAAAACAGGCAAGGTTGTTCCGGAAAGCCTTGCTGCAACAGAGCTTGACAAGCTCATAAAAAAGCATTCAGTTGAATGCCCAAAATGCAAAAGCAAAGATTTTCATGAAACAAAAAAATTCAATATGATGATGAAGGTTGATATTGGCGCAACGGGAAACCAGGTTTCTTACCTGCGGCCTGAAACCTGCCAGTCAATTTTCCTTGATTTCAAAAGAATTTACAGGACAATTGCAAATTCTCTTCCTTTGGGAATTGCGCAGGCAGGCAGTTCTTTTAGGAATGAGATTGCGCCGAGAAATACCTTGCTGAGGCAGCGCGAATTCGGGCAGATGGAAATAGAAGTTTTTTTCAATCCGCACAGAATTAGTGAAATTGAAAATTTTGCGGAAGTGGAAAATTTTAAGCTAAATCTTTTGCTTTCAAAAGAAAAAGCAGTTAAAAAAATTTCTTGCAGGGAAGCTGCTGAAAAAAAAATTGTTTCTGGAAAATTAATTGCCTATTATCTTGCGAGAGTCCAGCAGTTTTACTCCAAATTGAATATTCCGGAGGAAAAAATGCGGTTCAGGCAGCTTGGCGAGGATGAAAGGGCTTTTTATGCTGCTGAAACATGGGATTTTGAAGTTGAAACAGATCTTGGGTGGGTGGAATTAATGGCCTGCAATTACAGGGCGGATTATGATTTGAAAGGCCATGCGAAGCAAAGCAAGCAGGAAATGATTGTGACAGACAATAATGAAAAGGTTTTGCCTCATGTTTTTGAATTATCAGCCGGAATTGACAGGGCTTTTTATGTTGCCCTTGACCTTGCTTTTAGGAAGGAAAAAAGGGGGCCTGAAGAAAGAATTTTTTTGGATTTGCCAATAAGAATTGCGCCTTATATTGCAGGGGTTTTTCCTTTGGTAAAAAAAGACGGTTTGCTTGAAAAAGGCCTGGAAATTTTTAGGCAATTGAATTCTTATGATTTTGATGTTTTGTTTGAAGAAAAAGCAAGCATTGGAAAAAGATATGCAAAAATTGATGAAATCGGAGTTCCTTTTGCCATTACGGTCGATTATGATTCCTTGAAAGACAATACTGTCACTTTGCGTGAAAGAAGTTCAATGCAGCAAAAAAGAGTCAAAATAGATTCTCTTGCAGAAGCCCTCTGGCATTTGAAAACAGGAAAAAAAAGCTTTGAACAAATCTGATTCCGAATTTTTAATTGTTTGGCACTACGTTTAGCAATGCATCAACAAGCGGCCCTGTGCATTGCTTCTTCAAATCCTGCACCTGTGCTGCTCCGAAAGCATCATAATTGCCCAATTGTTCCTTTGGAACAAGGCAGGCCATGCCCTTGCCTTGAAGCATTGCCCCCATTACCTGTGCAATAGTGGCATCTTTGCTTTTCGGGTCAACTGTTATTTTTTCCATTTTATAGCTTATTTTGCAATTATTTCCTTCAAAGCCAAAAATTGAAATTTTCAGGCTTATGCCTGCTTCGGGATTCTGGCTTGTTTCAGTTATAACCGCAAAAGCCTTTTCGCATTGTTTCGTTGCATCAGAAATGCATTCTTTGCTTGTTCCGCAATCCTTCAAACCCGCAGTATTATCCGGCAGCGCAGGCTGTGCACAGCCAAGAAGCGCAATAACGCAAATAAGCAGAATCTGCAATCCAAAAATTTTTTTCATGAAAAAACAAGGGTTTTTTTGTTTAAATATTTAACGCCACAAATTTTTTATGTAAGCGAAGCGAACCTCAAAATCGCGAAGCGATTTTGTTTCTTTTCCAACAATGTCAAGCAAGAAAATATTTTATAAAGTTTCATTGCTTGAAATTGTTGCCCAAGTTTTCTTTGCTCTGCAAAGAAAAGCTGCCTCGGTAGCATAATGGTAGTGCTCCGGTTTCGTAAACCGGTGGTTGAGGGTTCAAATCCCTCCCGAGGCTTCATCTGTTAAACAGTCCAATTAAAATGGCGCTTTAATGAGTCACTTAACTGAATTGTGGAATCTTGTAGACCATTGTGAAGACTGCGCAAAATCTTCTAATGGCCTGCAGCACATTCTTGGCGGGGGCCAAGAAAATAATCCAAAAGTAATGTTTGTTTTCATAAATCCAACGCACCGCAACATAACCTCAGCCCCAGAATATAAAGGGTCGCGATTTCCTTTTGTCGGAACAAAAGAGGTTTGGAAAGTATTTTTTAATGCCGGATTGTTCCCTATCGAGTTAATGGAACAAATAAATCGAAATGAATGGAATCCGAAATTAATTGATTCTGTTTTGAATTTTCTTAATAAATCTGGATTTTATTTTACAGATGTATCAAAGTGTTGTAACCATAATGCCGAGTTGCCAAGTAGTGAAAAAATAAAAAAGGGGGAGAAAACTCTTCTCGAAGAGATAAGTATTGTTAGGCCAAAATTGATTATAGCATTTGGCTTGATTCCAACAAAAGTTTTAACCAACAAGAACATAAAACTTGGAACATTTCTTGAGGAAATTAGAAAAGGAAAAGATGTTGTAATTCAAAGTAAAGTCATTTTCGGCAGAAAATATCCTGTAATTCCTTGCTATTTTCCAGTTGGAAGGGGCAATCCTGGAAAAGCAGTTGAAATATTAAAGTACATTAGAATCAAATACATATAACTGGTTCTAGTGCTTGTTTAAATAATGCAAAAATAAGGGGTTTATTTTTATGGCAGTGGTAAAAGTTCTTGTTGAAGGTTATGCCCGTGAAGGCAACGGATTTTATGAAGCAACCTGCACTACTGTCTTGATTGAAGATTCTGGGAAAAAAATAGTTGTTGATCCTGGCTGCAATAAAGACCTGCTTTTGTTAGCACTGAAAAAGGAAGGACTAACTCCGAATGATATTGATTTGATTTTTTTGACGCATTATCATGTTGATCATGTGTTAAATATAATGTTATTTTCTGGTAAAGATATTTTGGATGGAAACACAATCTATCGTGGTGACAAAGAATTTTCTTTCAAAGGAAAAATACCCGGAACAAATGTTGAAATTATAGAAACTCCTGGTCATGCACATGAACATGCAACCCCCCTGGTTAAAACAGAAAAAGGCGTTATAGCAATAGCAGGAGATCTGTGGTGGTGGGAAGATGGGAAGCAAAAAACTGATAAAGAATCGCTATTATCTTTAAAGGATCCCTTTGTGAAGAATAAATCTGCTCTGCTAAAAAGTAGAAAACTAATATTAGAAAAATCCGACTATGTTATTCCAGGACATGGGAAAATGTTTAAGGTAGATAAGTAATTGTCAGCAGGTTTGAATGTCATACGCAGCATCAGGAATTGTTTTTTTTAGGTTGTGTGTTTTGTTGTTATTGCAAGCCAGCCGCTCATTTCGCCGTCAATTTGTTGCCCGTTTTCTATTGGATTGTCATACCAATAACGGATTTTGCAGTTCATTGTAGTATTATTTTGCGCGTATAACGGCGCACTAATTTCAATTGGCAGGGTTTCGCTTGCGCCTTTTGCCAGGTAATTTATTTCGCTTGATTTGAATTTTAGCCAGCTTGCGTCGCATTCCGAATCATTTTTTGCCCTGACTCGAATATTGCTTAAATCCATGTTTCCGGTGTTCTGGATTTTTATTGAAGAAGATTTTTTTTCGTATTTTCCGTCTTCTTCAATGAACTTTATGCTGTTTGTTTTTGAGGAAGGAATGGCTTCAATGCCGAATTGTGCTTCGCTTTTTATTTCCAATAGGGCATCCCATCTTTTTGGGGAAGGCAGCATCGGGCTTTCAGCGACAATCACTGCGGTTATCTGTTCTTTTTTTGCTGTTATCGGAATGTCAAACCTTATTTTGTTTTCAATTTTGTTTTCTCTGGTTTTTTTGCCGCCAATGGAGTCAATTTGCGTCCCTTCAGTGAATTGTATTTTTGAAAGAATTTCTTCTTCCGAGTTTTTTGAAATGCTTGTTATTTCCAGATGCAGGTTTATGTCATAAATAGTGAACGGGCTGTCATTGGTTATTAAAAAATCTTTTATTATTGTTTCGCCGGCATTGCCGCTTATGCTTAGGCTTGAAGGCGAAGAGTTAAGTGTTGGCTTTGGAAAAAGCCTTGCATCCGAAGGAATGCTTTCTTTCGTGTTTGTGTATTTTATCCTAATATTTCCAGTTATTGCATCTCCGAGTTCCTGATTTGTGATTTTTATGCTGTCAGGCACTGAAACAGTGACAGTGGCGGTTTCAGAATTTTTTGCCCCTACTTGCACATTGGAAATTTTCAAATTTATTTTTTCAAGCTCTTTGCTTGCCACAAATTCTATTTGCTGGGCTTCTGTTCCGTTGTTTACAATTGTAACCTGAAATTCCGCTGTCTGGCCTGCTACAAGCGCTTTGGGAAAATTTTCTTTCAACCCGTTTATTGAAACATTTATGTTTTTTTCAAATTCGAATGCCTGTGAAGCTGCTTCGGAAACAGTTAAATTTTCATTGATTGTGGCATAATCCGGGCCTGCTTTTGCCTCTATTTTGTATTCGCCTGGCTTGAGCTTTGCAGAAAAAGACTTGCTTCCGCTTGTTTCAAACAATTTGTTTCCGGCTGCGTCAAAAATCTTGAAAGAGCTTGCAGACAGGCTTTCTCCTTCAGTATTTTTCAGCGAGAAATCAATTGTCCTGTACGAACCAATAAAAAAATCGTACAAAAAATATGCCAGGGCAATAATAATTATTATTGCAATTATTGCTTTGGCATTTTTTTTCAAAGCGCCTGCAATTGGCTTAATTTTGTCCGTGATTGCCGATTGTTCCAGCAGGGCATCGTCGCTGCTGTAAGATGGCGAATCAAATTTGTTAAAACCTTCAGGCAAACAGTACACCTTTTTTATTTTAAAAAACAATGTTTTTTATTGGGTATATGTATAATTAATTTAGTGTTTTAATATTGTTTCGGTAGTTGTAATGAGTGTTAATTTTTTTCCCAGTTCTTTTCCCAAGGCTTTTCTTTTTAAGAAAAGGCTTATTTAGTGTTTTAATATTGTTTCGGTGCCAAAATTATGAAAATTTCGCTTATTTCTGATTCAAAAACAAGAATAAATTTTTTTCCCGAGCTTTCCAATTTGCTTGCGGAAAAAATCGCGGACATTGAAACAGAAATTTTTTTTGTGCCTTTTCCCGAGGATATTCCCGCAAAGGCAAAGGAAGCCATTGAATCAGAGGAATCAGAACTTGTTTTTGTTTTCTCGGCTTGCAAAAAATTTGATTTTCGGGCGGAACTGCTTTTGTCCAAGCTCGTTGATGTTGAGCTTCAAACGGGAAAAAAAATAATCAAGGTAATCAAGAAAAAAAGCTTTGAATTGTTCCAAGGCCAAGGGGAAACTGCAAAGCAGGAGCTTGCGCAAAAATGGTGCGAATTCATAATTGACTATTTGTACAAGCCGGAACTGTTTGAGCCCAAAGAATAGAAGCCTACTGAATGTTTGCCGCCTAGCTTATTTTTCTTGCAATTCCTTTGTTTGCATCCACTTCTATTTTGTCTCCGTCTTTCAGTAATTTTGTGGCATTTTTTGTTCCTACAATACACGGAACATTAAGTTCCCTTGATATTATGGCTGCATGTGAAGTTATTCCGCCTTCATCAGTTACAAAGGCGGCGGCTTTTTCCATTGCGGGAATGTATTGCGGCAGAGTCATTGAAGCTACAAGAATGTCCCCTTTTTTAACTTTTGAAATATCCGACAGTTCTTTTACTATTTTTACAATTCCTATTGCTTTTCCTTTGTTTGCAATGCTGCCTCTGATTTCTGTGCCTATCTGTTCCTGTTTTTCTTTTTCTTGCGGCTGTGCAATTTTTTTTGCATCTTCTCCAAAAAATGCGTTATATTTTTCTCCTATTTTTATATATGCATAAGCCCGTAATCTCTTTTCTATCTCTTTTTTTTGAATAATTTTTCCGTGTTCTAAAAAATTGTTTATTTCTTCGGAACTTAATGCCATTAATTCGTCAAAACCGAGTTTTGCCTTGCCTGCCACAAATATCAAAAATGGCCTAACCAAGAATTGTGCTTGCACCCAGCATTCAACCCGATAATTTCTTAGGTAAACAAATTCTCTGACAAGCCTAATTAGCTCAATTGTTTTTTCATCCAGTTCAAGCTCTTTGGCATATTCCTCGTATTTTTTCTCTCTTTCTTTTTCTCCTTGTTTTATTTTTTCAAGCCGTTCTTTTGGCTTGTATTGCAACAAGGAATTTATTCTGCCCATAAGCTCTTTTTGGTTCCAGGGTTTTCCTGCCGGGTCATCTGTCGGAATCCAAGCAAAATTTTTAACATGTTCTTTTAGTTCTGATTCAATTTGTTTGCCTTCTTTTTTGGCTATTGCAATTTCAAGCAAATCTTTTTCCTCTCGGACCGCAACAAGCTCTTCCTTTGGCATGGAAAAAACTGATAAATAATCTTTTATTTTGTTTTGCCTGCCTTTTTTGCCTGCAATTTCTTTTATTGCATTTTCCAGGCTTTTTTCCAGATAGTTTTCTACCGGAAAAATAAGGAACATTATTGGCTGGTATTCCATTAATTGCAAGGCAATTTCCTCAAAAAGGATTTTCAGTTCGGGATTGGAAAAGTCTTTGTAGTTTGTCGTTAAAATTTTTTTGGCTGTTGAAACAAGCTTTTGGCTTTTATCACAACTCCTTTTTGCCAACTCCCACAAGAAATCAAAATTTTGCTTTGTTTTCTCCCGCACCATGGCCAAAGAACAATTGTGCTCTGTTTCATCTATAAATTCATTATAATCTGCATCTTTTTTCATGTTGGAATAAGCAAAATTTATTCCCAATACCTTATTGAAAACAGCCTTGTTTGTCCCCATTATCTGGAAATATTCAACAAACCAAGAGAATCTTCTTCTGACATTAAAGCGCCATTTAATGGGGTTTTTATCAATAGTCATGGATTCGTCACTCGCCGGTTTTATGCCCATAATTTATGCCTTGTTCAGGTATAAAAATAGAAATCCCTTGCCTCTTAAGAAAATTGCCCGGAAAATGAAACCAGGGCCGGTTAAAACCAGAAAAAATTTGTGGCATTAACCTGGTTTTTTCTTCGCTGTTTTTTTTTCAAAATTTTTTTTCACTGCATCATGTTTTTCTTTTGCCTTTAAGAGCAGGCGCAGCTGCTTTATTTGTTCCTCGTTTTTCTTTTCTTTTTCCATTTTGTCTTCAGCAATTGCCCTGAACCTTTTCATCAAATCGTCTTTTTCCGCAAGCTCTTTCTGCAAAGACACTATTTTTTTTCGGGACTTTTCTTCAGCTTCTTTTTTTGCCGCGAGCTTTGCTTCCTGGAGGTTCAGCAGTTCCCTTGTATAATTGTTTCTCAACTGCATTGTTTCGTTTTCAACATCCAAAACAATTTTTTTTGCATAATCCCTTTCTTTTTTCAGGATTTTTAAAAGCTCTGTGTTTTTTGAAGAATACCTGTC
>JAGVNX010000022.1 GCA_020053055.1 Candidatus Iainarchaeum sp. | reverse complement strand
TATTGTGCCGTTGTCACAAGGCTGCCCGCCTTGTTCAGGGTAAAGCGCAGTCCTGTCCAAAACAACAAATTTTCCCTGAACGCTTTCCACTCTTGCATCAAATTCCCGAAGATAAGAATCATGAAGCCACAAAAATTCTGTCATAAAAACCAGAAAAAAATAATTGCAGAAAAATTTTAAAATTGCTATGTTGTGCCAGCCTGAAAAATCCAAAAGCCAGGCCTGTTGGATTAGGCGTCTTTTTAATAATTTTGCAGGCAGATTATTTGGCAGGAAAGTGTTTTTATGGCAATGTACAAAAAAACCAGGAATATCAATGAACTGCGTGCCAATGACCAGGTCAAAGACATTTTTGTTGTGAGATTTGCAAAGCCTGTTGAAAAAACAAAAAACAATACTTTTTATTTTTCATTAAAAATTCAGGATGGCTTTGGAGACATGATGCTTAAGTATTGGGGCAATGAAAATGAGGATTCCGTGAAAAAGCTTTATGAAAGCATTAAGCCGGATTCAATAATTTTTGCCGAAGGAACAGTAAAAAACTTCAATAATGCCCTTGAATTAAGCATTAACAATGGAAACCTCAAAGTCCTGCAAAAGGGGGAATACGATTTGAGTGATTTTATTAGAAAAAGCGAGAAAAATACAGAAGAAATGTTTGTTGAACTGAAAAAAATAATTGCTTCCATCAAAAATCCAGAACTAAAAATGGTTTTGAATAGTTTTTTTGAAGACAAAGCATTTGCCGAAAAATTCAAAACAAGCCCTGCTGCAATGTACAAGCACCACGGCTGGGTTTCAGGCCTGCTTGAACACACTCTAAGCGTAGTAAACATTTGCAAAGACATTGCAAAATACCACAAGCTTGACCAAGACCTTTTGTTAACAGGCGCAATACTCCACGACATTGGAAAAATAGAGGAATTTGAAACAACTTCCCTGATAAAAGTTACAGACAAGGGAAACCTGTTAGGCCACATAACTTTGGGAGTCCAGATGCTTTCAAAAAAACTTGGTTCTCTTGATGTTTCAGAATTGACTAAAAATAAATTGCTTCACATTCTCATAAGCCATCACGGCAGCCTGGAATTCGGCTGCCCAAAACTGCCCAGTTTTCCAGAAGCATTCATTATTGCCAAGGCAGACGAACTTGACGCGCTTGCAATGCAAATGATTGACTACAAAGAAAACGCGAAAACAGAGGACAACTTTTTATACAGCAAAGACTTCAAAACAAACATTTACCTAAAATAAGAAAAAGTTTTTTTTAATAATTTCCTGTTCTTCTTTCTTTTGGAATGAAATTGAACAGTTTTCCGTTTGATGCTTTTCCCGAACTTAAAAAATCTTCTTTGTTTTTTACAATAAAAATTCCTTTGAGGCTTTCGTCAATTTCAAGGTTTTCGCCATTCATCCATTTGTCTTTTTGTTCATCTGAAATTTCCAGAATATTTTTTTTAATTTCCTTGGAAAGCAAATGAGTTGCATCAAGGCTTAACCGAAATTCCCCGTCTTCTTTCTTTGCAAAATACAATCCCATTGACTGGATACGCAGGTTTTTTACCAGCATTCCAAGATCATCTTTTGAAACAGAGCCAGTGAATATGCGCGTTTCCTTACTTGTTTCAAAAAACAAAAAAGGCGGCTTTTCAATGCCAAAACTTTTTTTAAGAACCCGCAATAATTCTTTTTTTTTGCCCTTGCTTAAAAACCTGACCCACATAAAATCACTCTTTTTTTAATTTTGCAACAAAAAAACCTTCACAATCATTGTCATGAGGATAAATCCTGCACGTGTTTTCAATTTCCTCTGCAAAACCCCTTTTTTCCCATTCAAAAATTCCAGGCCTGCATTTCAATGGCAGGCTTGCTTTTTCAATCTTCAAGCCTGTTTTTTGCATTAAAAAAGAAACAACTGCTTCGTTTTCTTCTGGCGCATGAGTGCATGTTGAATAAACCATTGTCCCGCCTTTTTTCAGGAGTGCTGCAGCGGAAATTGCAATTTTTTTTTGCAAATCGCTTAACTGCCTGATTGCCCCGAGGCTCCATGTAATCAGTGTTTTTGGATTGCCGCGAATGTTTCCCTCTCCTGAACAGGGAACATCAACCAAAATCTTGTCAAACCTAATTCCCAAATTGTCAAGTTTTTGGCATAAAAAAATTGCATCTTCTTTTGTTACAATCGTGTTTCCAACAGCGCATCTTTCAAGGTTAGAACAAAGAGCGATTATTCTGTCAACTGCCTTGTCATTAGCAATAATTGCCCCGGAATTCTGCATTAATGCGGCAATTTGCGTTGTTTTTGAGCCCGGGGAAGCGCACAAATCCAATACAAATTCACCCGGTTTTGGTTCAAGCGCAAGAGCAGGCATCATGCTGGAAACTTCCTGAACATAATAATAGCCAATCAAATGCTCAATCGCTTTTCCAATTTCTCCCGGCTGCAATTTGTTTTCAACAAGCATTATTTCTTGGTGCACTGAAAAAGGCTGTTTTATTTTCCATTCTTTTTCTTCCAAGCGTTTTTTCAATTGCACGGGAGAAATTTTCAGGGTGTTGCAGCGGATAAAATTCAAAGGGTATTCGTGAATTTTTTTTGAAAATTCGGCAAAATCTGTTTCCTCAGGAAGAAGCCTGCGCATTCTTTCTTCAAACAATGGTTTTGGGGTTATCATAAAAAATCTGTGTGTGCTTTTTCGATTAGGGCTGATTGTTTTTTTATTCTTTTCCCCGGCTTCGGGCCAAAGGGATGTTTTTATACTCAAAAGGCATTATTTTTAGCATGGAAAAAAGAAAATTTTTTTTTGTCCTAGGGGCAATAATTGCATTGGCAATAATGGCTTTTTTTACAATGCTTTTTGATTCAAAGCCTTTTATAAAAACTATTTTTACTGCCCTGGTTTTTTTGGCAGTTATTTATTATCGGAGTGCACAATTGGCTGTTTTTCCTGCTGAAACAAAATCAAGGGAAGGTTTTGATGACAGGCTTGTTTTCTTCCCAGTTTATTTTATTTTTCTAATAATCTGTGCCTATGATTTTTGGGTTAATCCAATAAATATTCCAATAACCCTCTTTGGAGGATTATTATTTATAATCGGCATATATATTTATTCCAAAAGCACAAGAGAATTGGGAAAATTTTTTTCAACTGCAATTGAAATAAAACAAAAACACGAATTGATTCAAACAGGGCCATATAAATTTGTACGGCACCCTGCTTATTTTGGAGGCCTGCTTTTCATGGCCGGCCTTGCAATCGGGGCAAACAGCCTGCTTGGATTCCTGATTTTTGCAATAGTAACAATTCCCTGGTATGCCTGGCGCATCAAAAAAGAGGAAAAGCTATTGGAAAAAGAATTTGGAAAAGAATTTGAGGAATACAAAAAGAAAACAAAGCTTTTGATTCCAAAATTGGTTTAATTTTCTTTGTTCTTGCCAATTTCCTTCACTGCTTTCACAAACATTCCAGCTGCCCATGCAGAATTTGGCTCTGATTTCAGGAACAATGTATTGACAGGCTTTCCCTCAAACAAAAAATCGTGCACGCACCTATTTTCAATAATCAATCCAGAAACTTTTCTTAACTCTTGCCTGGCCTCTTTTTTCCAACCCACTTTGTTCAAAACAATTGCGTTCAGGCAGCCAAGCCAGAGCCAGGAAAAACCATTATGAACATGGTATTCCTGCAATGGCATTAACACCATTGGCAGCCGCCAAAAAGGATAAGCCGGATAATTTGTTTGCAATGGCCATTTGTTCAGTTGATGCTGCTTTATTTTATTTGCAATCATTTGCCCCTGCTCTTCATCAGCAATGTCCCACCAGGCAGCCAGCAAATTTCCATCAGCAGCAAAATACTCTTGTTTTCGAATGAAAATCCAGTCTGCATAAAAAGTTCCAAGCCAGAATTCTTCATTAATTTTTTTCTTAATGCTCAAAGCCGTTTTTGAGGATGTTTCAGCAAGTTTTTTCTCCTTCAGCAAAAAGCACAATCTTTCAAAAGAATCAATTGCCCTGAAAAAACACGCGTTTGAATACAAAACATTGCCATATTTCAAGACAGATTCAGCCCAATTGCCAAGAACTGTTTCCTCAACCAAAAAATCCTTATCCTTGTCCCTTGAAACAAGCCAGTCAACAGCATTTTTTATTTTGCCAAAATTCTGTTCCGCAAAATCCAAATCCTTTGCCTTATCAACATATTCCACAAAAACAATTATTCCAAGCGCAGTAGCATCAACAGGCTTTCCAACAATCATCTTGTAAAAAGGCTTGAGATTCTTGCCAAAAAACAACGGCAAAATCCCCCTTGGCCCCTGATGCCCAAAAAAAAGTTCAAGATTTTTTTTGACTATTTCAAAATCCCCAAGCTCCAAAGCCCCAAAAGAAGCAAAAAAAGAATCCCTCGCCCTGTACTCCTTTGAAAAAACGCTTCCTGCAAAAATACCTTTTTCAGAATAACACTTTTGCAGGCATTTCGCTGCAATGGAAAAAGCCTCTTCAACCTCAGGATGCATGCAAAAGTATTAAACAAGTTAGATTTTATAAGAATATAGAAAACACATGAATTGCACCAAAATCACAAAAAACATTTTCAAACGCCTCAAAAAACGCCTTTCCAAAAGCCACAAATGCCAAAACGGCCTGGTTTTAATAATCGCCGGCAGCCCCCAATACCACGGCAGCCTTGTTTTCAGCGCAATAACAGCCAGCAGGCTCGCAGACCTTGTTTTCACCTGCACTGCAAAAGAAAACATTCCAATAATCAAAAAACTTTCCCCAGAAATAATTGTCCACCCAATGAAAAACACATTAAAACTCGCAAAAAAAGCAGATTCAATTTTAATCGGCCCAGGGCTTGAACAAAACAAAAAAAACAAAAACCTAGTTAAAAAAATCCTCAAAAAATTCAAAAACAAAAAAATTATTCTGGACGCAACAGCCCTCCGCATGATTTCTCCAAGCGACTTGCATCCAAACTGCTGTGTAACTCCTCACGCAAAAGAATTCTTTGCATTGTTCAATGAAAAGCCCTCAAAAAAAACAGTTTTCAAAAACGCGCAAAAAAACAATTGCATTATTGCCTCAAAAGGCCAAATTGATTTCATCAGCAATGGAAAAAAAATTTATTGCAATTCAACTGGAAACGCAGGAATGACAACAGGCGGAACAGGAGATACCCTCGCAGGCCTAATCGCGGGTTTTGCAGCAAAAAACCCCCTGTTCGAATCAGCGCTTGCAGCCTGCTACCTGAATGGCTTTGCAGGAAACCTGCTTTTCAAAGAACGCGGCTTCATGTTTAATGCAAAAGATTTAATGGACAAGCTTCCGATTGCATACAAAAAACTATCCGGCTAATTTCTGCACCACGATTTTAAAAAATCATATTAAGAACAATTTTTGAGTTGGGAGTAAGGTGGGCATGAACAAAGCATCATGCCCGCCATAATTCTTAATTCCACAAAAAAAGAAGCAATTAAAAACCACTTGATTCCCAATTCTAATGCTGCAGAGGTGGCAGAATCTGGTAAATGCGCCGGCCTTGAGAAGCCTTTCTTTGCCATGCAAAGAAAGCCTTGTGAAAGAAACAAAATCGCTGCGCGATTTTGAAGTTCGCTTAGCTCACATTAAAAATTGTTAAAAAATATTTTGGCTTCAAGCAAGCCGGTGTCCGAAAGGGCGCGAGGGTTCAAATCCCTCCCTCTGCGAAATCTTTTTTTTAAACTCGCATTTTCGTTTTTAATTGAAATGGTTTAACAAAGGCAGTTCAGGAGATGAGTTTCATGTCTTTGGATGTGCATGATATGATAAGAGGCTGGTTTCTGAAAGGAAGCAATTTCACACGGAACAGCAGTTGCGCAAGCACATCGACTCCGAAGCAAAAAAGAAAAAAAATTGGTTAAAATGTTTCCATATTTAAGTCCCTAACTATTAGGTGCCTGCAAAGCACTAAAAAAAGTTTGTTTGAATGTATTCTCTTAAGGCGGGTTCTTTTTGAAAGAAATTGTAAAAGGAATTATTGCGAGCAAAGGCATAGCCAAGGGCATAGCAAGAATAATTCTTAACACAGGCGAAATTAGCAAAATCCAGCAAGGAGATGTTCTTGTAGCAAAATTTACAGAGCCTTCTTTCACTATTGCAATGCTGAAAGCAAGTGCCTTTGTAACAGACACGGGCGGAATTTGTTCACACGCAGCAATAATTGCAAGAGAACTGGGCGTTCCCTGCATTGTAGGGACAGAAAATGCAACTGTTCTGATAAAAGAAGGAAAAGAGGTAATAGTTGATGCAAACAAAGGAATCGTTTTCTCTGCTGATGAATGACTTTTCCAAAGCAATAAATGATGCACAAGGAAAAATGGACGGCAGAACATTCTGGCCAGGCAGTGGCGGACAATTATCAGCTTCTTACATAGCAATTGATGCAAACGACATATTACAAAAAATGTCCCGCTTAGAAATTGAAAAAACCAATTTTAAAGAATTGTTTAAAACCCCTGCAAAAATAAGATATGTTTTGACTGGGAATTATATCATTGGCTTAAAAGTTTTGGTTAGGGATAAAAAAATTTCAAAAGAAGAATCAATAAATGCAGTAAAGTCTTTTTTTTATGCTTTGGAAAAACTTGTTGATTCCGACCCCTTTTGCTTAAAAGGCAAAAACCTTGTGTACAACAAAAAGCAATTAAAACAAAAATTAAGCCAGATTAGTTTTCAAAAAGCTGATGAACAAATAAAAAAATCATTGCCAAGGCTTTCAGTTTCACTGGATTCTATTATTTGGTCAGAGTATTATGATATTTTCATTGATGCAGGAATAAATGTTCATGGCCCGTACACTCTTGCAGATGGAAATATTCTCTTAATAAAAGACTATTTTGACTTAAAACCAGTTGAAATCTGGGATTCTGTCAAAGAATTTCCATTCAAAAGTGTCAAGCTTTTTTTGAAATTCAAGCCAATTGATTTGACAATTGATTATTTGATGCATGAAACCTCAACCCAAGCTCTTGCCCCTAATCTTTTAGAATGGCATGCAGAAGCTTTTGATGAAAAAGGAAAATCTTTTTTATTGCAAAGCGATTCTTTTGAAGAATTGACTGCTAAAACAATGCAGGTATCAAGCAATCAAGTCGAATATGTAAATGGCCTTGTGCTTTTGGATAAAATAAAAAAAGGCGCTGAACTTTGTTACTACCAACTAAAAGAATTCAGAGAATTTTTTGACAAAAAATGGTTTCCCCCAAAAGAAGTTTTTGATATAATAGAAGAAAGAGGCTTAGAACGCTGGGAAAAATTTGACTGGAAAAACAAGCAAAAACAGCATTCTGCAACAGTTGATTGGGCAAAAAGATACGATCCAAGAGAAGGCCTATAAAATCAGTAACCATGGCTTTCAAGATATCTTGTAATCTTCCTGTGCGGTATTCTTTTTTTTTGGAAGAAGAAAAGTTTAAGTTGCCAAAAGAAAAGAACTATTCGTATCTTAATGCTTCAACTGGCTTTAATTGTGCTGCTGCTCGTGCAGGCAGTACTCCTGAAACAATTCCAATTATTGTTGACAATGCAATTGCAAGAATAACAAGCTGGGGAGTAACGAGTGTCTGGGTGTTTCCTCCTCCAAGGCCTGGCAGGCCAATGCCGATTCCGACTCCTGAAATCATGGCTGAAACAATTGTTCCAAGAATAACTCCGATTATTCCCCCGACAAGGCCAAATAATCCTGATTCGATTATGAACAGGCGCAAAATTTCAAAGTTTGTTGAGCCAAGCGCTTTTAGAACGCCAATTTCCCTTGTTTTTTCAAGCACAGAAGTAAACATGCTGTTTGCGACTCCGATTGCCCCAACAATCAGGGAAATTGCGGCAATTCCTCCCAAAAAAAGAGTCATTGTGTCGGCTACGCTGCTTACTTGTTCCTGAATTGCTTTTGCAGAAGTAATAGTAAAATTTTGTGTCGTTTCATTGGCTTTTCTTGAAACAAGCAATGCAGATGTCAAGTCAGCAACAATCTGGTCTATGTTGTCTGCATTGTCAACTTTTATTTGAATAGAGGAAAAAACGTCCTTGTTTACATCCACAAGGCCCCAGGCAGAATTCTGTGTCATAAAAACAGTTGAATCGCTGTTGCTGCCTCCAAAACTGCTGCCAGAAGATTTTAGGATTCCAATAACTGTGAAAGGCTGTTTATTGCCTTCTTTGTCTTCAAGAGTAATTTTTCTTCCAAGAGTAATGGCCTCTTTGAAAGTATTGTTTGCAATCCTGTTTCCTATTACAATTCCTGTTGAATCGCTTGAATTCAAAAGCCTTCCTGAAGCAAGTTCTATTGAAGAGGAAACATTTTTCCAGGAATTTGGGTCAACTCCTTCTACACTGGTGCTTGCTTCTTCAGATAAAAAAACAATCTGGCTTCTTCCTGAAACAATTCCATTAATATGCAAGACATGGGAATTTTGTTGGAGAGTTAAAATATCGCGTTTTGTCAGTTTTGGAGAAG
>JAGVNX010000023.1 GCA_020053055.1 Candidatus Iainarchaeum sp. | reverse complement strand
AATAAAAAAATTGCCTGAAGGCACAAACATATGCGGCAACCAGGACAGCCCACAAGAATTCCTCCACAAGTGAGTGTTGCACTTCGTTTTCTTCCACCTTTGTTGCGTGCTCAATTAGCACGAGGAAGAGCAGAACGCAGAACGTTTAGAATGCTTCTTATCAAACTTACACAAGGCCAACCAGTCGAAGAACCAAGGTTCGGTCAATTGGCTCGGTTGGCAGCTGACAGAGCTTTGGATTTAGACATAATGACAAAAACAAGAAAAAGAAATCCTCCTAAAAATACAGGCCTTGAATTTGCAAATTCATTTCTTGCTAGAATTCCTAAAAAACCAAAAGTGCTCATTTTTAAGTCCGGTGCCATTATGGAAGTGCATTGGCAAATTGGAGAGTTCATTCATGATGGGCCCAGGCCTTTTGCAGGCAGCCCGCGAACTTCACAGGGAATTAGAATTATTGTCAAACCGCATGCAAGCGAACAACAATTGAAGGGATTTAGCCATGTTTCAAGGGCAATTAGACTTCCCCTTTCTCAAGACAGTGTTGAGGAACTAGTCAATGCAATCGGTTACTTTGGCATGAGTGTTCATATTACTGCAGACAAGAATGGTCAAAAGCGCCCCACAGCAGTAGTATGGACCAGACAAACGCGCGGGATTCCAAAGTTTTCGGCAGCAGCACAAAAACGCTATGAAAACTGGGATTTGGAACTGCTCAGATATTTGGCTCCAGTGTTAAAAAACATGGGAGTAACACGCATTGCATTTCATGTAGAAAAAGCACAGCAGTATCCTAAAAGCATTGCCATACAATATGAACAACTTAAAACGCATCTTCTCAGACAGGGGTACCAAAACGAGCCCCTTTTTTCCTCAGATTTTTTATCTCAAGTCTTATTGAAGCCAGGGCAATCCGAGTTAACGCATACAAAATTTTTAGTGCAGGATTTTTGAATGATTCAAAAGGATCCAAAGGAATTTACCGAATAAAAACAAAACAAATAAAAATCAAAAGCAACCTATTTTTTGCATGAAGCTAAAAATTGAGGCAATTGGATTTATTGCTTTTGCCATAATAATAGTTTTTGCAGGCTGCATTGAAACAGGGCCTTTTGTGGGAGAACCAATTCATTTTGGCGAACTTACAATAATTCATTTGAACGAAACCAAAAACCTGGAAGACAATTCGGTTTCAATCCAATTAACCAGAATAAACCCATGGCAATCGCAATGCACGACGAAGCCTTGCCCAAACCAGTTTCCGAACGCCATTTTCCAAATCAAAAATCTCCAAACTGGCGAAGAAACTGAATTTTCTGCGCAAATCAGATACACGAAAACAGATATGGGCCTGCCAGCCGAAACGCTTCCGTTCACGGGCTACAGCATAATGGCCATCAACATTGATGATGCAAAAGCAGTCCAGATACTTGTCTGGAAAGAAGAATCACAGCAATGGCTTTACTACAAGCCAATTCAATGCCAGCAGAATCCTTGGGAAAAATGGCACAAAGACTTGAACCGCACTTACATCAGGGCGCCTGCTGAACAGGAAATTGTAAAAGAATATTACAGAACTGTTTATGAAATAGAAATTCTTGAATTCAAAAATACTCCTGCGCCTTCAGGGACAAATGTTTGCAAGGCCTGCACATGCCAGCGCGGAGACACGATTTTTGTTTTAGTGGACGAAAAAAACATTGCCAAAATGCTTGAACTTGGATGGAAAAAAGAAGCCATTGCATGCACGCAAGAAGCCAAAATTTGCCCCGATGGAAGCGTTGTTGGAAGAACAGCGCCAAATTGCGAATTCGCTTCCTGCCCTGGAACAGGCCATTAAAAACCGCTTTCAAACAAACAAAAGAAATCCCTTTTACAAAGAAGTTATTGGGGCTCTGCTGGCTTTATTCTTTTTAGCCCAGAAACCTTGTCAAAAATATGGTCAGTGGAAGCAATTTTTTTGTCTTTTGACAATGCAACTGCTGCATGAATCGAATCAAAAACACCCAAAGCAAATTTTATGCGAAGTTCAAGGCTTTTGGAAAAATTTGCTTTTGACAAAGGCAAAATCTTTAAGTTGGGAATTTTTTCGTAAACCATATCCAAAATATGCCGGCTTAGGTAATCAGAAAGTTCCCGCTTAACCACAATTTCAAGTTCAAGCAAAGTTACAATTGACGTGTACAATGGCTCTTTAGAAGAAATAATGTGCCTTGCAAAAAAAGCATGTCTGTCGGAAGGCTTTAAAATTGCAAAAATCAAATCCGAGTCAATATACATTATTTTCGCCTTTTGTTAATCTCCCTGTAAGCATATTCTTCAGAACGAACATGAAATCTGGGTTTAATCAAATCCAGTTCTTCGCCAAGGTGCAGCAGGGCATAGCGCAAAGCTTCTGATTTTGTTTTTGCATATCCTTCATTAACAAGGGCAGCTAAAACTTCCTCAGTAGCCCCCTTAAATTCCACAGTCAAAGTAGTCATAAAACCACCTAATAAATTAATAGTAAAATACTATTAAAACACTAGGGGTTTAAACAAACAAAACTTCGATTTCCTGTTGTTCCAGAATTGCTTTTATCCTGTTTTTTTGCACTGATTTTCCAAGGCCTTTTTTGTCCGCAACAATTAATTTGATTTTTTCAATAGAATTTGAAACCATTTTTTGAAAAGAATCCCCATTAAAAAAAGGCAAAGCATATTCTGCTGCAATGTGGGAAAAAGCAAGATTTTCATTCAAAACCCGTTTTGAAAAAGAAGGGCAGTAATGGCCTCCGCCAATGCCAATGCATGGAATTGCATTTGAATGCAGAGAAGTTTTTTTCAGGATTGTTTCAATAATTGCTTCAGCAGGCTTTTTCAAAGGCCATTCTTTTTCAGTGCTGCCAAGCTCAATGAAAATGCTTGGGGTTTTCAAAAAAGGGCCGTGATGGGTTGCTTCAAGGCAAACTTCAAAGCCCTGCAAAAATTTGGCTGATTGCTGCTCTTTCAGGCCAAACAGGTAATTGCGCGAGAGAAAAGCGCTTGCAGGGCATAATTCGGAATCTTTTCCGCCAAATTCTGCTTTTGAAAAATTGCCAATTGCGTGCGTTGTAAGCGAAGGTTTTTTTGCAGTGCTGGAGTGCTTTGAAGCAAAAACAAAAAAATCTGTTTTTCTTTTATCCAAAAAATCCGCAAAAACCTGTGAAGAATTGATTGTCAACAATTCAAAGTTTTCGAATTCAAAAATTTGGTTTGAATCAAATTTTTCACTGGTTTCTTTAAAAGAAAAGCTTTCTATGAAAACAGAGCGAAAATTCATTCCAGCAGTGTCCTGCTTTGAAACGACAATTGAAAACATGAATAAAAAAGCAGTAAAAACTGATTAAAAACAGCCTTTGAACCAAAAATTTTGGCTTTGAACCAAAACAAAAATAAACAGCAAAAACCCAGCATATTAAGATGCGGAAAAAAATAATTATTGGAATTTTTATTATTGCAATGTTTTTGACTTTTGGCTGCTTAAGCGGATTCCAGCATGCAACGCCCGAATTATGCGAAAAAATTTCTTCGCAAGAAACAACAGAACAATGTTACTGGGAATCCGCAACAATAAACAAGGACGGTTCACTCTGCGAAAAAATAAGCAATCAAGCAAACAGGGATTTGTGCTACAAGGACATTGCAACAGGGAACACGCATTGGAACGGCATTGTTGACTGATTATTTTTTGTATGCTTCTGAAAGTGAAACAATGGCTATAATTCATTCCTGCAAAGCCTGCTTTGAAAATGACGATTAAGAAAACCATGTTGAAGGGGCAAAGCAAAAAAGCAAATTAAATAACTTTCCCTGTGCAGTATGAAATGAAAGAATTATGCATCCTACAAAAGCAATTTGCGGGTCAAAGGGCTCTTCATTGAAGGGAAAGACAATTGTTTTAGGCATAACAGGCAGCATTGCGGCAGTAAAGTGCGTGGAATTAGCAAGAGAATTAATCAGGCACGGCGCAGAGGTTTTTGCAGTAATGACAACAGAAGCATGCAGGATAATCCATCCGAATTCAATGCATTACGCAACCGGCAATAAGGCAATAACAGAATTAACTGGTGCAATAGAACATGTGGAATTTTGCGGGGCAAATGGAAAAGCGGATTTATTGTTGATTGCCCCTGCAACAGGGAACACAATTGGAAAAATAATTAACGGAATTGACGATACGACTGTTACAAGCTTTGCAGCAACAGCAATTGCAGCAGGAAAAAAAATAATTGTGGTGCCTGCAATGCATGAAACAATGTACAACAATCCTTTTGCCAAAGAAAACATTGAAAAATTGGAAAAAGCCGGCATAAAGGCAATGAAGCCAAAAATAGAGGAAAACGCGGCAAAATTCCCAGCAATAGAAGAAATTGTTCTGGAATGCGAAAGGGCGCTTGGAGAAGGCTTGCTGAAAGGAAAAAAAGTTTTGATTGCAAACGGCGCTACACAGGAAGATATTGACGAAATAAGAGTAATTACAAGCAGGGCATCAGGCCTTACGGGAATAGAAATTGCAAAGGAATGTTACAGGCAGGGAGCAGAAGTAAGCATTGTGCAAAACAACGAAAGCTTTTCAGACGGGGTAAAAAATTTCAAAGCAAGAACAAGCGCGGAAATGGAAAAAATAGTTTTGGAAGAATTAAAAAAAGGCTTTGACTTATACATAAGCCCTGCTGCCTTGGCAGACTTCAAAGTCGAAAAAAAAGAGGGCAAAATAACGAGCTGCAAGGATTTTTCCCTGCAATTGAAGCCGAGGGAAAAATTATTGGAAAAAGCAAGGGCTTGTTTTCCCAGATTGAAAATAATTGCTTTCAAGGCGGAAATCGGGGTGCAGGAAAAAGAACTGATTGAAATTGCCAAAAAAAAATTGCGGGAATTAAAAGCAAGCATTGTTATTGCAAACGATGTGAAGGAAAAAGGCATGGGCACAATTGACAACAAGGTTTTTATTGTTTCTGAAAAAAAAGTGGAAAAAGCAGAAGGCCTGAAAAGCGAGATTGCAAAAGCAATTGTAAAAGAAATTGCAGAAACTATTGACTTCGGGCTTAAAAAAAGCTGAATGCGCATTTTGAACCAAAAATTTGGGAATTGACCCAAAAAGCAAATTAAGAACAAGCTCAGCAATTGTTTAATGCAAAAAAAAATAATTATTGGAATTTTTATTGTTGCAATATTTTTGACTTTTGGCTGCTTAAGCGGATTCCAGCATGCAACACCCGAATTATGCGAAAAAATTTCTTCAACGCAAACAAAAGAACAATGTTACTGGGAAAGCGCAACAATAAACAAGGACAGTTCGCTCTGCGAAAAAATAACTAGCCAAGAAAACAAAGATTTGTGCTACAAAGACATTGCAACAGGAAACACACACTGGAGCAACACTGTTGATTAACTATTTCTTATAGGCTTCCGACAAGTGCGTTAAAACATTTTCAATATCCCCCATTGCAGTGTTGGCAGGCTGCTTAAACCAATGGGAAAAAGACTCTTTGAGGTTGTTGGGCTCGGCATAAGGATTATTGTTGATGAAATACCTTGCTTTTCTGCGCACAAGCAAGCCAGATTCAATCAGCCTGTTCAAGTGATACCGAATAAGCTTTTCAGAAATTTTTTTCTGGTGCTTCTCCTTTATGCAGGCCTGAATGTCAGTTGTTGAAGGATTTGATTTTGAAGTTAAAAGCAAAAAAAACAAGGCATCCAGAACAAGCAAAACAGTGTTTCTGGATTCACCGCTGCTAATCAGGCCAAAAGAAAGTGCAAACCACCTGAGGAGAGAGCGTTTTGTAAGCTTGACGCTTGGAGGCAAATCCATCTGCCTGATTATAAAAGTCTTGCGGACAAGAGCGGATTCAGGAAATTCTTCTTTCTGCAAAAAAACACCATTGGGAAAAATTCTTTTTCTTTTTCCTAAAGAGTATTATCAAAGATGTATTTAAGGTTTTGCAAAAAAATTTGGAAAAAAACTGGCTGTGCAAATTCTGCGGATAAACATAAAAATGCGAAAAAAACAAAGAAATAAAAACGCAAATACCATAATATCCAGCAGTATGCCAAACAAAAAACAAAAAGCACAGGCAGGCCTTGAATACCTGATGACTTATGGCTGGGCACTGGTAATAATAGTAGTGGTAGCTGGAGTGCTATTCTTTGTATTAAACCCGCCAACACAACAAATAACATTCAGAAGCGACACAAGAGACATTCTGCTAAGAAGCAGCAATGTGGCAACAGATGAAAGCTTTACAATAGAACTGCAAAACGCATCAGGAAAACAAATCAACATAACAGGAATAAATCAGGGAACAGCCTTTGCAATAAACAGTCCCACACTGCCACTCATAACACCAATTGCAGTGCAAAGCGGGCAGATAATAAAAATAACAGGAACACTCTCTGCATACTCAAGCAGTGGTGACATTTCAATACAATACACAATAGACACTTATACAAAAACAGCAACAATAAGCGCAAGCGGGCAAAGGCCAGGAACAACAAGCGGAGGAACCTGCCCGAATGGAATTATTGAAGTGGGGGAGATTTGCGATGGCACTAATTTTAATGGCCAAACCTGTGCTGATTTTGGGTTT
>JAGVNX010000045.1 GCA_020053055.1 Candidatus Iainarchaeum sp. | reverse complement strand
TAAGAGTAAGGGAAATAAAACCAAACAGCATAGGAAACAATCCCCTGCACCTTGACCCGCCAGACACAACAATTGCGCCAAACTCAGAACAAAAAATTAATTTGCAGTTAATAATGGCGCAACAAATGCAAAAAACAGAGCAAATAAGGGCATCAGGCTGGCTAGTAAGAAGCCAAAAATGGATTGAATCAAACCCGCTTGCAATAAGGCTGGAAATAGGAGAAAAAACAATTTTGCAGGGAAACGAACCGCAAGGCTCAAAAATCAAAATGAAAATCTGCAATTCTGATTCCACAAAAGAAATAACCTTTCCAAAAACAGGGGATTGCACAAACGGCTACTGCGATGCAAAAACACTTTCAGAAAAAATATTGGAAAAAACAAACAGCCTGATTAAAAAAGTCAGGGAAAAAACAGCACTAGCACAAGGAAGCGCAGAACAATTCCCCTGCAACGGCCAAACATACTGCACATTTTCCGATTTGGGAATAAAAACAGACAGCTTTGAAGTTTACTCGCAATTGGATGTAATGACACCGGAAATAGTGAAAGACACAATCAAAAACCTTGACCAAAAAGCAATAGAAATACAAGGCTATGCAGTTGAAAGAAGAACAGGCATAATTGACGAAGAAGACCTTGGAAAAATATCCGGAGGCCCTTTTACAGGAACAATTTATTTGGGAGACGAATTCAAAGGCTGCGGAAAATATGTCCTGAACATTTACGGCACAGTCCAGGTAATAAACAACAAAATCAGCGAAAACAGCTTTATGATACTGATAAACCCAGAAAAACAAGTTCTTGACAAAGCAGAAACACTGACAGCAACACAAGCATGCGAACCAAAAATACAAAACATGGCAAACTTTTTGCCAATTGACGAAGGATTAAACAGCAACGATTACCACAAAGCATGGCCAGGGCTGGTCGCATATGGAAGCGAAAAAAACAAAACTCTTGGAGAAACAATTGCAAAAAAATTATTCAAAACAGAAAACGGAAGAACAATTGAAAACGCAATGGGAAACAATCTGCATTTGGTAATAGGCGGCAACGAAAATGCCCTGGTAAAACTGGCAATTGAACAAGTCAGCAGCAACGAGCCAAGGACAATCACAGCAAGCATAATGCAATCAGCAGCAGAAAACCCAAAAATTGCTTCTGAAATAGCAGCAGCAATAAACTCTGTCAAAAGCGGAGCTCCAAGCAAAGAAACATGCATTTCAGAAGACGAAAGCTATATGCTGATATCATCATACACGCCATCTACAGCACCAATAACCATTTCAGGGCCTGAAACAATAAAAGTGTACGGCGGAGAAACAAGCATTGAACTAATTGTCCACGGAGACTTATTGGACAAAATAAAAATAAAAACAAACTTTTTGGATTCCGCAAAAATAAAAACAGGAATTGATTACATAAGAATAACAGACGAAAAAGGAAACTTATTGTTAAAAGAAAACGCAGATGGAACAACAGAAGGCACAAACGAATTATCATTAAGCCAGGGCAAAACAAGCACAACTCCAGCACCAAAAGGAACAGCAAAACCATCAGAAAACGAAAAAGAACAAAAAGCCTTGCTTGCAGATGCACCAGCTCAACTGCCAGCAGAAGCTGCATTACAAGCAGCAATTAATGCCTGCAATGGAAAAAAACAAGGCGATGCATGCTCATTCAAATTTGAAAATGCCGATGTAACAGGAACCTGCGAACAAGTTACAGGCAAATTAACATGCATGCCCCTTGCAACTCCAACTACGCCGCCTGTTATTAATCCAAATCCTGAACCAAAACCAGTCCCTTCACCAGAACCAGTGCCAGAGCCAACAGCAAACGCTTCTGCAAAAATAATTTTTTATGTAAAAGGAAGCACTGACCCCAACGCGCCTTATGTGCTTGCGCCTGAAACAGTGAAAAGCATTACAATTAATGCAGAACCGGTTGATGAAAGCCAAAAAAGCAGGGGCACTCAAGAAGGAAAAGAACTGAAGCTTGAAGCCTGCGGAATAAGCCCTCAAGAACTCGCAAAAAAAATTTCCACATCTCCAGCAGGAACTTACTTTGCAGTCTGCGCCTGGAAAGGCGATCCAGAACCCCCTGCAATGCTCAATCTAAACACACTACAAAGGTTAATCAACTTGGAAGAAGTAAAACAAAGCAGAATGCCCACATCAGGAACAGCACCTTTCGGATTTACAACATATGATTCTGAAGAAAGAACAAGAAGATTAACCGGAATAGGAGCTTACGCTGCCACTTGTTCCGCAGTTGCTTGGTATATGCCGCACGGAAGTGCCATTGCGGATTGTATACTTCCTGCATTTTGGGCTGCAGCAGACTTGACACAAAGTACTGCGCAAGCAAAAGCTTGGCTGGAAACAATAGGCGGAAATGTATTTACTGTAACAGGCAGGAGCTTTCAAGCAGGCGTGCACTGGATTGCCGGCTTAATTGGCGCAAATGTATGGGAGCCATCAGCACCAGCACCATCAAAAATCCAGGAAAACCTGAAGGCAAATGACACCTTTTGGGAACTTGTCAAAGGAGAGGCCGTTGGAACTGGCGCTTTCAGCGCAATTAAAGCAGTAATGGCCCAGTTTACAACAGTCAATGAATCATCAGCATCAGCTCTTTTCAATTCGAATTTCTCGCAAAAATTAGCTGAAGATTATGTAAACAAATTCGCAGGAGATTTTCCCGCAGTAGATAAAACTGCAATGATTACAAAGGTCAAAGATGGAGTGCAGCAAAAGCTTAAGGAAGGGTTGTATGAGAAGGGAATGGGCCCTTACTATTACAGAAACCTGAAATCCGGCATAAAAGGAACTGAATTTTCTGATGCAATCGGAAAAATAATTCCGGAAATGCAAGCAGAGGCAAAAAAACAAATTGCCAACAAAGTAAAAGAAAAAGCAGTCACTGTTGCAGGAGGAACTGCACAGTGGAGCGCCGAGCAATTGGCTGCAAAAGCAAAAAATGTGGTTACAACACAAATTTTGGATACCGCAAAAATTTCTGACAATGCAATAAAAAATCTGACTTTGGAAGAAGCGGAAACTCTAATCAGTTTGCCAAAAGCACAGAGAGTAAATGCACTGACTGACATGATTTGGTACGGCATAGAATCAGATTTAAGAACAAAAATGGTTGAGAGTGGAATTTCAAAAGACTCTGTTAAAACCGCAGTCCAGAGCACTCTTCCAAAAATGACTGGTCCAACAGCATTAAATCCCATAGATGAATTGGACAAATTCATGAAGAGCATAAAAAGGTATAATTTCCCAAGAAACACTAAGCTTGACCAGTTAGCAGAAAAGTTTGCAATTGACACTGCTCTTCAGGCAAAGAAACAAGAATTGGCAAGAATAACTGAAAGTTTAAAATCAACAATAAGAAACTCTTCCGAAAAATTTTCAAGTGATAATTCCGCAAAAATTTTTAATGCTGTGAAAAATGAAATTGCGGAAACAGTTGCTGCTTCCACTGAAAATGAATTTGCAGATATGGCAACGCGCACAGGAAGACAAGTTGTTGAAAACCCAGGAAGCACAGCAGCAGGCAGAAGATGGTGGGAGCTATCGAGAGGTGGCAGGATTTCCAGAGGAATTGCATCATTATTAAAAGGGCTTGGCGCATCTGTGCTTGCCAACGCAGCAGGAATGCTTGCATACCAAACTGTTTGGTATTCATTTGGCCCAATGCCACAAGGCGCCACAGTTTCCTTTGGGGAAATTGTAGGCACAAATTATGTTACTGGAGACCCAATATTAATTGAGAACAGGAATATTATGAAAGGCCAGCCTACAAAAATTGTTATTTCAGATTCCAAAAACAAAACCAGAGATTATAAGTTATACCCAATAACAACTGAAGCACAAACCAAAGAAATGCTGGAAGCCATAAAGAAAAACCCGAGTGCAGACTGGAGCAAAGACTGCAAATCTTCATGGGACAATACAATACAAGAGCAATACCTTGGAAAAATCTCCCCCAGCCCAATAAAAGATGGCGACAAAACAATAGTAAGCCAAGAACAAGTTATTGCATATAATGAAAACAGTTCAATTATTTCATACTCTGCTACCACGCATATGATTAGCGAAGAATTGCTTATGGCAGCACTTCTTGTGGAACCAGAAAATATTAGAGGCTGTTATTTCCCCGCAAACCAAAAATGGTGGGCTCTGCCAACACAGGAAAGAGACAAGCTCATCAACTGTGCTGCTGAAAAAATGGCTGCCTTTTCAGCTGTTCAAGGCAATAAGGCAAGTGAATTTACACAAACAAAAGACATTGCCAACTGGTCAAACGAATTTAAGAAACAACTTGACGCATGGAAAAGCTTCTCAAGAGTTTCAACAAAACCTTAAATTATTTCTTCTATTGTCTGGATGAATTTTTTTGCAAATTTTATCATTTTTTCTGCTTGTTCTTCGTTTGGAGTATAGCTTACATCATATTGTGTAAGGGTTCTTTCGCTTTTGTATTTTTCCAAGGATTCAATTTGCTCTGTTTTAATTTCAGGATATTTTTCCTCTTCAAGATTTGCCTCTGCTTCTTCCAGCAAATCTTTTGCCTTCAAAATGCTTTGCAGTGCTTTTTCCCTTGAAGGCGGAATTCTCCTCAAAAAGCCTTTTGCAATACATTCATTAAAATCAATCACAAGCCTTCCCCCCAAAGCAAAAAAGAGTTATACAACATGCAATAAAAAACAAAATCTTTTTCTTTCAATTCTTTCAAACGAGTTTTTGACAGCACAATTGCATTGGCTTCCAAACCAAGCGCTTCTTTAAGAAAACTCCTAATCGCATTCACCTTCCCCTCGCTCCCGCTATCTGATTTTATCCACAAATCCAAATCACTATCTTTTGCATTTGTTCCGTTTGCCCAACTGCCATACAAGCCAATGCCACTGCAATCTTTGAACAAAGCCCTTGCCTTCAAAACCAATTTAACAGAATTAAGCTTTTCAACATTCAACAGTATTTTCAAAGCCATAACTGAAGGATGCAAAAAATCCACTCTGCCCCCCTTTATTATTCCATTGTGCTTAAGAATTGCAAAAGTACTCGAAACAAGAGCAGGGCTCACTCTTGCAAGCCTGGCAAGAGCCCTGACACGCAAATCACCCCCCTGCCTGCAAAACAACACTTCAAGAACTTTCAACCTTTTCTCAGAAGAAAACAATTTAACCAAAAGCATAACAAAAACAGCTTGTTTACAATTTAAAAACATATTGTTCACAAAACAAAAACAGCACACTCGGGTCAAAAAGCACAAATGGCTTTTCCCTCCAATTTTTTCAATCAGAATTGTTTAAATATTACAATGCCCTTTTTTTATCTGGTTCCAATGAAAACTGCCAAAACGAATTCGCGCGGATTCAATCTTTTTACTGCTCTTGTGAGCTTTCTTTTTATTACACTGACTGTCCTGCTCTGGCAGAGCATGATTCAGTCTGAAAGGAAAACTTCCGACATGTTCAGGGCAGCTGAAGACAGGATGAAAATAGAGGCAATTGCTGACAATGCTGTTACTGATGCAGTGCAGACATTCAATTACACTTTGAGAAAAAAAACAGCTGATTATGTTACTAATTATCCTTTTGAATTGCCAGACCTTACCTGGAATAAATTGGTAGGCAATTTTGTTGAAACCCGGTTTGGAAGCAGTGAAAGCGAACAATTTGCATTTGAAGTTGCAAGAGACATAAAATATTATTTTGCAAACACCTGGAATTTTAAAACATATTCGATTCAAACTGAAAACGCACAAAACGAGGATACTCTTACACTGGTCTTGAAAGACCTTGTAAACAATACGATTCAGGAACAAAAATTTTTCAATGTAGTGGGCTGTGAAGGCGGAAATCCCGGCAAATGCCAGCTTGGAACATTTTATGTAAACCTTGATGTTACAAAACTAACCCCTGAACAATACGAAAAGCTTCCAAGAATGGTGGTAACAAACACTGCGACTCACGACGAAATAAGGCACGTTATTCTTCCAAAAGAAACATTCAGAATTTACGTGCCACTAAGATTGTTCAAGGCATTTGCAGAAGCGCGGGGACTAGCGCATTTTTCCAGCATTCCAAACCAGGACCAGGATATTGATACTGAAATAATGGGCAGTGCAAATGACATTGGATTGTTGAGTGACAAAACAACAAACGAAATTGATTCCATGCAGCTTGGAATGTGCGATGCTTTCTATTGCCATCCGAGGACAAGCCCATGCAGCCAGCCTGCTGCAAAAGAACTTTTTAACAGCGGCTGCCCAGGCGACTCTTCAATCAATCCGCAAAAAGTAATGATGCCATTGAATTATCAGGGCTGCAATTGGTACAATTCAACCCCATTGCCTGGAACATATAATGCATATTTTACAGCAGGCTTTGACGGCGGCACAAATGGCGGCCCCACAGTATTAAAAAATATTGTTGCTTCAAGAGTCTGCGATCTTGCAAAAAAAGCGAGTGAAAACGGTTATTTTGCAACAGCAAGCACTGGGCAGCCAGGAATAACATCTGATTTTCAGCCAAGCTCAGTTGGAGATTGCCCGGATTATATTGAAACAGAATCTGTCACAATTGGCTTGATGACCAAGGAGCCGAATGGGGGCACAAAACAGCTTTTTGAGGAGCCTCCTGCAAGTTATTCCCTGCTTCAGAACCAAAAAAGTTTTTGCGCAAAAACAAGGGAGATAGCGGCAACTGTTGCTTTCACTGACAATAATCCTGCTTACACAATTGAACAGGGAAAAGCACCAACTTACAGAATAACAATTGTAAACAACCGCGAACAGCTTCAGCTCGATAGTGCCAATTTGGGAAAGCCTGGAGACCAAGGCTGGAAGTGCGTTTCAAAAAAAGAACTTGTTGGAAGCGGCTTGTCTGGCAATTGGAAGCCTGTTGCGTGCAAGCCCATTTGAAAAACCGAAATTTTTTTGGGAAAAGCAAAAAAACGTGAAAAATTTGATTTTTTTTCAAAACTCTCAAGGAGTTAAATTAATAAATTAAAAGAAGAATAATTAATTAGATTATATTTGCAAGTGAAACAGCATGGGCTTAAAAGATTTTTATTTCAAAATAGAGGATAAGTATTACGGGTTTTTGGATTGGCTTGACAAAAAAGGCCTTAATTTGTATCCGATTGCGGATGCGATTGAATCAAGGGGAATCCCGAGTTTTCCGATTTTTTTGCTGATAATTATTCTGATTCTAATTGGACTGTTTTTTTTGGCTGG
>JAGVNX010000057.1 GCA_020053055.1 Candidatus Iainarchaeum sp. | reverse complement strand
GTGCAGGACGAAGCAGGCGGAATTCCATCTGCAATGCTGCTTGCCGAAGACTTTGTTGGAAAAGACAAGTTCATTTCAATCAACGGGGACAACATTATTTTTGAATCGCTAAGGCCTTTTGCGGAAGAATTTGAAAAAAACAGTGAAGAAATGCAAATATTGCTTTACAAGGGTGAAAGGGAAGAAGCACAAAAATCCGGTGTTGCTGTCCTGAAAGGAAATTCGGTTGTAGAAGTAATTGAAAAGCCAAAAGACCCGCCAAGCACAAACATTATTGTGGGAATTTATTTCATGAGCCCGAATGTTTTTGAAGTAATAAGAAAACTGAAGCCTTCAGGGAGAGGAGAAACGGAAATAACTGATGTGCAAAGGCATTATCTGCAGAAAAACTCACTGCGCGCGGAATTCCTGAAGGGAAAATGGCTTGATGCCGGGGACTTTGAGGATTTAATGCATGCAAACATTGAAACATACAATTTGTGCAAAGAAAACGGCTCTGAAGGATTCAAGGCAAAACTTTGCAAATAAAAAAAAATTTTAAGTGAATTTCCATGCAAATTTTGATGCTCAACCCGCCGTTTATGCCAAAATATTCGCGTTCTTCAAGAAGCCCGGCTGTTACAAAGGGAGGCACAATTTATTTTCCATTATGGCTTGCTTATGCAACAGGAGTGCTTGAAGAAGCAGGCCACGAAGTAAAGCTTGTTGATGCCCCTGCAGAGCCATTGAACGAGGAACAAGTTTTGAAAATTGCAAAAGAATTTTCTCCAAAACTGGTTGTTTTGGATACCAGCACTGCAAGCATTCATAACGACGTAAAAATGCTTGAAAAAATCAAAAAAACAATTGATTGTTTTGGTGTTTTGGTCGGGCCCCATGTAAGCGCATTGCCAATTGAAACAATGAAAATGAGCAGTGCAATTGACGCAGTCTGCATACAAGAGTATGATTATACTTTGAGAGAGCTTGCTTCAGAACTTTCAAAGAAAAAAACGAATTTGCTGAAAATAAAGGGGATTATTTTTAGAATCAAAAAAAAGATTATTTCAAACAAGCTGCGTGAAAAAATAAGGAATCTTGATGAACTGCCTTTTGTCAGCAGTGTTTACAAAAAGCATTTGGATTACAAAAAATATTTTTACAGTGCAAACCGCTGGCCTGAAATAACAATTGTAACAGGGAGAGGCTGCCCTTTCAGATGCAAGTTCTGCAACTGGACTCAAAATCTCAATCCTGGCCCTTACAGGAAAAGAAGCATTCAGAATGTAATTGAGGAATTGGAGCATATCAAAGAAAATTTCAGGGAAGTAAAAGAAATTTTTTTGGAGGATGACACTTTTACTGCTGACCCTGAAAGGGTTGAGGAATTCTGCAGGGCAAAAATTGCTGCAAAAATCAGTATTCCCTGGAGCTGCAATGCAAGGGCAGATGTAAAAAAAGAAACGCTGAAGCTTATGAAGAAGGCGGGGTGCAGGCTTTTGTGCGTTGGCTTTGAATCCGGAAGCCAGCAGGTGCTGAATGAAATAAGAAAAGGCACAACTCCAAACGGAATGATGGAGTTTATGGGCAATGCAAGAAAAGCAGGCATTTTGGTGCATGGCTGCTTCATGATTGGAAACCCGCTTGACAATGCGAAAACAATTGCAGCAACAATTGAGCTTGCAAAAAAGCTCAACCCTGACACAGCACAATTTTTTCCAATAATGGTTTATCCGGGAACAGCAACATACGATTATTTCAGGCAGAAAGGCTATTTGACAACAGAGGATTTCAGCAAATGGGTTGATGAAAAAGGCTGGCACAACTGCATTGTCAGCATGCCTGGCCTGTCAAACAGGGAAATGGTTGCCTGGTGCGATGCAGCAAGAAAAAAATTTTATTTGAGGCCAGAGTATGTTGCGAGCAAATTTTTTCAGGTAATAAAAAACCCCGCAGAATTTCCAAGGGTATTAAAGGCAAGCAGGGTTTTTTTCAAGTATTTGGCAAAAAGATAGGTGGTTAAAATACAGGTGTGCAAATGAAGGCAAGCGTGATTATCCCTGCTTATAATGCGGAAAAAACAATTGGGCAATGCCTTGAAGCGCTTGAAAATCAATCATTCAGGGATTTTGAAACAATTGTTGTTGATGATGGCAGCAAAGACAAAACAGCGGAAATAGTGGAAAAATTCAAAGGCGTAAAATTATTGCAGCAGAAAAATTCCGGGCCGGCATCGGCAAGAAATTTTGGGGCAAAAAGCACGAATTGCGAAATAATTGTTTTCACTGATTCTGACTGCATTGCGGAAAAAAATTTTTTGAATGAAATTTTGGCGCCTTTTTCAGATAAAAAAGTTGCAGGAGTGCAGGGCAAATACAAAAGCAGGCAAAAAGAACTGGTTGCAAGGCTGACTCAGCTTGAAATAGAGCAGAGGCACGAAAAAATGGCAAGGCAGGAATCAATTGATTTTATGGGAAGCTATGCTGCAGCGTATAAAAAAAGCGTTTTTGATGAAATGAAGGGCTTTGACACAAGTTTTCCAATGGCTTCAGGGGAAGACACTGATTTAAGCTTCAGGATTGCAAAGGCAGGATATAAAATGGTTTTTGCAGAAAAAGCGATTGTCTGGCACACTCACCCATCTTCACTATGGAAATATTTGAGGATAAAATTTTTCAGGGCATTCTGGAGGACAAAGCTCTATGGAAAACACAGGGAAAAAATGGTTAATGATTCATACACTTCCAAGACAATCAAAATACAATTAGCAATAATCTATTTATTTATTGTATTTTTTATAACTGCAATATTTTATTTGGAAGCACTTGCGCTTAAATTGTCTGCAATAGCCCTAATCGTATTTTTTATCACAACAATTCATTTTACTGCATGGGCTTTAAAAAGAGACAAAGCTGTTGGACTTATTTTTCCAATAATTGCTTTTCTGAGGGCAATTTCTTTTGGAATTGGTTTAATAGCAGGCATAATTAGGCAAGTGAGGAATTCAATATGAAAATCATTCATGTTTTTCATCATTTTGCACCTTGCACTGGCGGGATTGAAACAGTGATAATGCAGTTGTGCAGGCAGTTGCAGGGAAAACACTCCTGCAGAGTTGTCTGCCTCAACAAATGTCCCAAGGAAAAGAAAAAACTGCCTGCAAAAGAAACAATCAGCGGAATTGAAGTGGCAAGAGTTCCTTTTATTGATTTGGGATTTTACAAATTTGCGCCAAGCGTTGGCAGAAAACTGAACAATACAGATATAATTCATGTCCATGGGCTGAATTTTTTTTCGGATTTTCTCGCAGCAACTGCTTTTCTGCACAGGAAGCCAATTGTGCTTTCAACGCACGGCGGAGTTTTTCACACAAACAAAAAAAGCATTTTCAAAAAAATTTATTTTTTCTGCTGGAACAGGCTTGCGCTCAAGGCATTCAAAAAAATTATTTGCGTCAGCAAAAACGATTTTGAATTGTTTTCAAAAATTGTCCCAGCGGAAAAGCTTGCGCTTGTTGAAAACGGAATTGAATTTGAAAAATTTTATTCTGCAAAAAAAGAAAAAAAGCCGAATTCGTTTATTTTCGTTGGCAGGCTAAGCAGGAACAAGCGCCTGGACAATCTGATTGGGACATTTGCTGCGCTTGCAGAAAAAAACCAGGGCTTTGAATTGCACATTGTGGGAAAAGATTTTGACAATCTCAGCGAACCCCTGAAGAAACAGGCGGAAATATTGGGAATTGAAAAAAAAGTTTTTTTTCACGGCGAGGTTTCGGAACAAAAGTTGCTGGAATTAATGGGTTCTTCTGAGTTTTTTGTTTCAGCATCAGAATACGAGGGTTTTGGAATAACCGCGCTCGAGGCAATGGCAGCCGGCTGCATCCCTGTGCTGAATAACATTGATTCTTTCAGGGAATTTACAGGGAAAAAAAACGGTTTCATTGTGGATTTTGCAGAAAGCAAAGGGGCTTCTGAAAAAATAATTAATGCAATCAAAATGCCAAAAAAAGAAAAAAATGCCATAATTGAAAATTGCATTGCAAGGGCAAAAGAATTTTCTTGGGAAAAAAAGGCATTGGAATACGAAAAGATTTATGCAGGGGTGCTGCAATGAAAACAGGCAGGCCTATTGTTTCGATAATAATGCTGAACTGGAACGGAAAAGAGTATACAAAGCAGTGCATTGAATCAGTTGCGGAAAATACTGCAAGGGAAAAATATGAATTGATTATTGTTGACAATGGAAGCACTGACGGGAGCATTGAAATGCTTGAGGAAATGAAGCGCAAAAAGCTTGTTGACGTTGTGATTTTGAATTCCGAAAACAAGGGCTTTGCAGGGGCAAACAACCAGGGCTTAAAGATTGCAAACTGCAAATACCTGTTTTTATTGAACAATGATACTTTGCTGGAAAAAAACTGGCTTGAAAAAATGATTCAGGTAGCGGAAAGCAGCGAAAAAATCGGGATTGTTGGTCCAGGCCTTCCTTCGGGGAAGAATGGGAATGAAAATTTTGGCGGAGGTTACATTGATGACAGGGGCATTGCAAGGCATTCCTACAAGAATGAGGAAGGCCCTGCGGAACAAGTCGGGGGAGCTGCTTTTTTCATAAAGATAAGCGTTTTTGAAAAAATCGGTTTTTTGGATGAATGCTTTAACCCTATTTATTTTGAGGAAAGCGATTACTGTGCAAGGGCAAGAAAAGCCGGCTTTGAAGTCTGGCATACCCCAAACGTGAGAATAATCCATTTCGGCTCTGCAATCGTGAAAAAGCAGGCAGGCAAATGGAGCTATGTAACCTTGAACAAAAACAGGGTAAGATATATGCTATTGCATTTTTCAAAAACAAGGCTTTTGAAGGGATTTTTTTGGGAATTGCTGAGGATAATAAAAAACATTTTTACTTTGAAAGTGCACTGGCTTTTTGCGGCTTACTGGATAAACCTCAAGAATTTTTCCGAAATAATGGAAAAAAGAAAAAGATATTCAAAAGGAAACTTGTTTGTTGGCACAGAGTAGGAAATAAAAAGAATTGTATCCTGCTTTTCAAGCATTTCTTCGCCCAACTGGCAATTTTCTTAATTTTTTTCTCCAGCCTGGCATTAGTTCGTCCAAATATTTTCTGACTGCCTGCTGGTCCCAAAAATCTTTTTTGTGTTCCTGCAAAAATTTTGCAATGTCCTCAGGGGTCCTAGGAACAAAAAGTACATTTCCAGTTTCCCAATTATCTTTAGCACCCTTCATTGCTGCTAAAACCTGCCTTCTTGAAGCGTTCAGCCTTACAACATAAGATATTGACGGATTTGCGCTTCTTTCATCAACCATAGTTGTTAATGCCAAAGGATTTTTTTGGCTTCTCTGCAATTTCAATCCAGGGCCAACAAATTTTATGCCTGCTTTTTTAAACCCAAATTCCTCTGGAAGCTCTCTAAGCACATTTTCATGGGGCTCTTCTTTAAGCTCAAGCATCCCCCCTGGGAGAGCAATCATTCCCGGCAGCAGTGAAACGTTTCGGCTTCTTCTTACAAACACCAAGAAATCTGGTTTCCCTTTTTGTTTTTCGCAGATTTCAATTATTGTTCCAGTGCCTATTGCATGGGGGACTCTTTCCTGAAAAGTCCTGCCTCCTGCCCTTGAAGCCCTTAAATAAGAAAAATATTTCGGATCGCGGAAAACAGGGTTATCAAAACCTGCCATCCAATCAAAATAGTCGCCAGGAACTGTCCTGAAAACCCTTCTGGAAAACCCTTTTTTTGGCATTTCAATTCTGTGCCCCAGAGAAAAAGGTTTTGGTGCATTAAAAAAACGCCTGCCCCTTCTTTTGGCTTCTGCCGCGTTGGCCTTTGCTGCCGCCCTGGAAGCTCTTGCAAGCCTCCTTGGCATTTGCAACTTCCTTTGCGTTTCGGGTTTTATTGCTATCCGAGTCCATCTTCCGAGCGCACCAATTCTTGGCGACCTTTGTTTAATCGGCATTTTTTCTCTATTTAAAATTGGCCTGTTCTAGAATAAATGCCTTTTGGGCGTAGATTTTTCAGTATCTCAAAACAAAATAGAACAAATATCAAACAATGCGCTTGGCAAACTGTTAAAAAGGATTTTAGTATAAAAAAATTATCTATAACTTAAAAGGCATTTTTTGTTTGGAAAAATTAAAAAATTTTATTTGGAATTCTTGACGTAGTGTTTTTATGAAAAATAAAAAAATAGCAATTGTTTTTGGAACAAGACCGGAAATAATAAAATTAGCAGAAATAATAAGGCTTTTGAAAAAAGAGAAAAGCGTGCAGGCTCTTCTTATTTTTACTGGCCAGCATTATGATTACGGCCTGTTTGGAATATTTATGAAAGAGCTTGAACTGCCTGAACCAGACATTAATCTTGGGATGGGCTCAGGAACACAGGCATACCAGGTAGGGACAATTCTAATGAAGCTTGAAGAATATTTCCAGAAAGAAAAGCCGAGCATTGTTATGGCACTGGGAGACACTAATTCTGTTTTTGGCGCAGCCCTTGCAGCGGAAAAAGCGCATATTCCATTCGCGCACATAGAAGCGGGCATCAGAAGCTTTGACAGGAGCATGCCTGAAGAAGTAAACAGGGTCCTTACAGACCAGATTTCAAGCTACTGTTTTGCCCCCACAAAAATAGCAGTTGAAAATCTTCACAAGAGCGAAGCCTTTAAACACAGAATTTTTCTCACAGGAAATCCCATTGTAGAAGTGGTTGAAAAAAACCTGAAGAAAGCCGAGAAATCACAAATTCTTGGACAGCTAAATCTTGAAAATGAAAAATTTGTTGTCCTCACAATGCACCGCGCTGAAAATGTTGACAGCAGGGAGAAGCTTGAGAGCATTGCAAATGCACTGCAGGCAATAAAATGGCCAATTGTGTTCCCAATGCATCCGAGGACAAAATCCAAGATCGGGGAATTTGGATTGAATGAAAAATTTGAAAGCATAAAAAATTTGGTTGCTGTTGAGCCTCTTGGCTATTTTGATTTTTTGCAGTTGTGTGCAAACTCGCGCTATATTCTGTCTGATTCTGGAGGAATACAGGAAGAGGCAACTGTTTACAAAAAATTTGTTGTAATTTTAAGGGAAAACACTGAACGGCCTGAAATTCTGGAAAAATTCGGGGTTCTCACGGGCTTTGATGAAAAAAAAATTGCAACAGCAGTAAGAAAGATAGAAAAAAATTATTCTGCTTTGGAAAAGAAATTGCTTAAGCTGCCCTGCCCCTTCGGGGATGGAAAGGCAAGCCGAAGAATTGTTGAAAAGCTTATGGGGGCGGTGCAATAAAAGTTCTCTTTAACACTTCACCAGGCGCTTTTAAAAGCCCTGGCGGCGGCGAAGTTCAGCTCTTAAAAACAAAGCAGGAGCTTGAAAAGCTTGGCTTGAAAATAGAAATTTTTAGCGGAAAGCAAAAAATTTCTGATTTTGATTTGCTGCACAATTTCAATATCCACAGGGACACTTTTTCAACAATAAAAAAAGCATTTGACGCCAAAGTTCCTGTTGTGGTCTCCACAATTTACTGGCCGTCCCTGAAATATTCGCTTCTATGGAACAAAGGCATTGTTAAAAAATCAAAGGCGCTTACTGCTGAACTGATAAACAAAATTGATTTTTTGGGATTGTCAAGCGTGAAGAAAATGCTTAACAAAGCGGATTTGCTGTTGCCAAATTCACAAGCCGAAAAAGAAATTATTTCAAAATACTTCGGGATTAAAAGCGAAAAAATAATTCCAATAGCAAATGGCGCTGATGAAAGATTCAAAGATTCCGATTCAAAAGAATTTGAACAAAAATTCGGGCTGAAAAATTTTATTTTATGCGTGGGAAGAATTGAAGAAAGAAAAAATGTGCTGTCACTCGTGCATGCAATGAAGGATTCAAAAGAAAAACTCGTGATTATCGGCAATGCAAAAGAGGGCAGTGAAAAATATGCAAAAAAATGCAGGGAAGAAGCCGGGAAAAACACTGTTTTTTTAGGGGCGATTCCCCATGAATCAAGCCTGCTTGCAAGCGCATATGCTGCGTGCAAGGTTTTTGCGCTTCCCAGCTGGTATGAAACTCCCGGGCTTGCAGCGCTTGAAGCCGGGCTTGCAGGGGCAAACATTGTGATTACACAGGAAGGCTGCACAAAAGAGTATTTTGATGAATTTGCGTCTTATGTGAATCCGGCAAACGTGAAGCATATCAGGGAAAAAATATTTTTTGAACTGGAAAAACCGAAAAATCAAAAATTGCAACAGCATATTCTGAAAAACTTTTTGTGGAAAAACACTGGAATCCAAACTCTGGAAGCGTACAACAATATTCTTTACAAAAAATAAAATCAGCGATTAGGCCTTCCAAAAAGTGTCTTCCTGGAAAATTTGCTTAAACATTTTTCCAGGTTATCGGCTCGCTCTTTTTTATGTCCCCCTTTGCGGTTCTGCCAACAACTTTATTTAAAAATTTTGGTAAAAGCCCTTTCTCGGGCCTCAAAATAGTCAGCATCCCTGCAGTTATTTTTTGGCCCTTCTTTATTTCCCTTGCAGCAAATATGCTTCTTCTTTGCAATACTTTTGTAATTTTCTCGCAAGGCTGAATTTTTTTCTTTCCGTTGCCAAAAGCCTTTTCCAGGGTTCTTATCTCATTTACCATCTTTGAAAATGCTGGAACATCAAGCGCATAACTGTGGTCAGGGCCTTCCCGAGAAATATCAAAAGTGAAGTGTTTTTCAATCATTGACGCGCCAAGAGCAACAGCTGCAACAGGTATCAGTGTTCCGGGCGTATGGTCTGAATAACCGGCCTGCACCCTGAACTTTTTTGAAAGAGTCTGAATTACCTTGAGGTTTGCTTCTTCCAAAGGAGAAGGATAATTTGTTACGCATTGCATAAGCAGCAATTTGTTGTTTCCAGTGCCGCGAATCGCTCTTACAGCCTCTTCTATTTCTTTCATTGTAGCTGCCCCGACTGAAAGGGCAATTGGCCTGCCCTTGCTGGCAACATATTTCAGAAAATCCAGATTTGTTACCTCGCCTGACCCGATTTTAAAAAATTTAACCCCCACTTTGTCAAGCAGGTCGACAGCTTCTTCATCGTATGGCGAAGAAATAAAATCAATCCCCTTTATTTTGCAGTAATCAGCAAGCCCCCTTGTCCATTCTCTTGGGAATTCAGCATCTTTGTAAACCTGATAAACTGATTTTCTCCATTTTGCCTGAAATTCAAAGCTCATGTTCTCAAAGGTTTCCCTGCAAATTATCTTATCTGCATTAAAGCATTGGAACTTTGCGGAGTCTGCCCCGCATTCCTTTGCCAAATCAACCAATTTTTTTGCTTGTTCTAAACTGCCATCAAAATTGCTTCCTATTTCTGCAATTATATAAACAGGCTTCCCAACTCCGATTGCCCTGCCTGGAATTTTAAAGTATTTCATTCAACGCGCCTTTTAATTTTTCTTTACAAAACCATATTTAAGAATAACTCTGGCAATTGCCAGAATAAATTTTATATTCGCATTAGTGCTTGAGCCAAACCGAGATTTATCCATGCGCTTTTTTGTTTTTATTGGCAGCTGGGCAATCCTCTTGCCTCTCAAATGCGCAATAACCAAAATTTCAGTTCCAACTGATTTTATCGAATCAAAAAATCCAACTTCATTGAGGAAGCTCGCTTTGTAAGCCTTAAACCCGCACAGAGGATCGTTTATTCCTATCCTCGAAAAATAGGCCCCAAATAATTTTTCGGATACCCTTTGTTTCCTGTCCCTGACTCCGACAGCCAAATCCGCTTTTTCATTTGAAATTAAATTAACGAAACGCGGGATATCCGAGGGGAAATGCTGGGCATCGGCATCCATAGTTAAGATTATTTCAAATTTTTCATCAAGCGCCATTTTTATCCCGGTTTCAATGCTTGCTTCATAGCCTTTGTGCGGCCCTTTGACTATTTTAGCGCCTGCCTTTTCAGCATTGGACGCAGTGGAATCTTTGCTTCCATCATCAACCACCAGTACAGAATCAGCAAATTTTTTTGCCGCCCTAACGACTTCCCCGATAGTTCCCTCTTCATCAAGCGCAGGTATTACCACGCACACTTTTTCCCTAACCATGTGAAATACCGCTTTTAAGTTTCTGCACAAAACCAGATTCGAGAAGCATTCTCTTTTCTTCTAAAAGCCCGTTCACGTCAAGCAACTCGGTTTCAAGAATCTTTTTTGCCTTGGAAACATTTAGCGAAGCATCCCGCGGCCTTTTGGCAACCAAATTTGCTTCCTCAATGCCCGATCCCACTATTTTGCCCTGGTCAAAACCGAATGCCTTTGCAAGCTTTTTCCCGAAATCAAATTTTGAAATTCGCTCTGCGCCGGCAATATTCAATATTCCAGTGAAATCATTTTCAAACAGTTCCGAAATTGCCCTTCCAAGATTATTCACTAAAATAGGCGTGAAATAAACATCATCAAAAAGCCTCATTGTTTCCCCCTTTTTCAATCCGTTGTATATCCATTCTGACAAACTTTGCTTGTTCTGCATATTCCAACCAACTATGCAAGTTCTTACAACCGAACAATTATCGCATTTTTCCATTGCAACCTTTTCACCTTCAAGTTTTGACCTTGCGTACCTGTTCAAAGGATTTGTTTTTTCATTTTCTGCGTAATTGCCTTTTTTCCCGTCAAAAACGCTGTCTGTGGAAATATAAATAAGCTTTGCTCCCGCAGCTTGGGCAGCTTGGGCAATATTTTCAGTTGCATTAACATTTGCAATTCTGGCTTCGTTTTCGTGGCTTTCGCAGTAATCCACATCCACAATTGCCGCGGTATGCACTATGCAATCCGGCTTTGCCTCTTTCACAAATTTTATTGTCTTTTCCATCTCGGCAAGGTCAAAAATCGCCTGCCTGCAGAATTTAAAATTAATTTTGTGGCTGAGCTGGACAGAATAAAGTGAAAATCTTCCCTGCCAATCCAAAATAAGATTTCCGCCAAGCAGGCCGCTTCCACCAGTAACCAGGATTTTTTTCATTGAAAGCCCACGAACATTACTTAAGTATCCCGTTTTCAATTAAAATTTTCCTAATCTCTTCTTTCCCTATCAAAAAGTTGTTTGAGCCGTATTCGAAAGATTCAAGCTTCTCTGATTTTGAAAGATACGGGTAGATTACTTTTTTGCCACGGTATTTTTCAATTTGTGACAGAACAATGTAATGATTTTTAAATTCGTAAGCCCTGTTGCATTCGTCCGCATTAAGCAGGATCTCATGGATTTTTTCTCCGGGCCTCAATCCGACTTCCTCAACCCTGCTTTGCCCCTTGTAATAAGACTGCAGAACATCAATCAGGTCAGTAATTTTCAAACTTCTCAATTTTGGAACAAATAATTCGCCGCCAACGCCATTTTTAAGCGCGAAGAAAATCAAACCAACAGCCTGCTTCGGGGTTATAATGAAACGGGTCATCCTCTTGTCAGTTAATGGAATTGTTTCATTCTTTTTGATTTTTTCAGCAAAGAATGGGATTACGCTTCCTGTGCTCTCAAGAACATTGCCATACCTTACACTCAGGAACAGAATCCTGTTATCCCCCTTGCTGTAATTGCTCTCTATAAAAATTCTTTCACCAAGCATTTTTGTAGCGCCATAACTGTTGATGGGATTGCATGCCTTGTCCGTTGATACAAAAACAGCCTTTTCAACATTATTCTTGAGGCAGGCATTCACAACATTCATTGTGCCCATAACATTTGTCTTAACTGCTTCCATTACATTGTATTCAATAAGGTCAATCCTTTTCATTGCCGCGGCGTGAATTACAATATCAGCACCCTCCATTGCCCTGTTGAGCCTTTCCGAATCCCTCACATCGCCGACAAAATTTCTTATTTTAGGATTGTTCTTGAATTCCTCTTGAATAAGATGATGCTTGACTTCATCCCTGCTAAAAACCCTTATGCTCTGAACATCGTATTCCAGCAGCTCTTTAACTAATGCCCTGCCCAAAAAGCCTGTTCCGCCAGTAATCAGAATTGTCTTGCCCTTAAAAAAATCATTCATTCTACCGCATCCGAAAAGAACCTAATTGTTATAGCGAATAACATAAATAATTCAATCTTATTGCTCATTTGCTATATGTAAAAGACTAAACATTGTTCAAATATCTATGTCTTTTACTATAAATAGCTAAATACTTAGTAGTATTGAAAACTTTTAAAAAGCGCTGGTACAAATTTCGAAAGCCCGATTACGGCATTTTTTAAAACAGAATGGAATCTATTTTATCGGAAGATATTGCAATCCTGGAATGTGTGTAAGAATGAAAATAGGCGCAATTATAACTGCAAGAATGGGCTCGAGCAGGCTCTATGGCAAAAGCATGGCTGTTTTGGCAGGCAGGCCCAGTTTATGGCACATAATCACACGCCTTAAAAAATCCAGATTTTTGGAAGAAATAGTTGTTGCCACTACAACAAAAAAAGAGGATGATGTAATATGCAATTTTGCAATTAAAAAAGGCGCAACAGTTTTTAGGGGCAGCAGCGATGATGTGTTGGGCAGAGTCCTTAAGGCTGCAAAAAAATTCGGGTTAGACACCATTGTTCTTATTACAGGTGATTGCCCGATGATTGACACAAAAATTGTTGACCTTGTTGTTAAAAAATATCTGGAAAAAAAACCGGATTATGCCTCTAACAGGCTTAATCCAAAAACTTCAGACTACGCAATTCCACCCGGCCTGGATGTACAGGTTTTTTCCACAAAGCTTCTTGAAAACATAAATGGCATTGCAGATATGCAGGCCCATGAACATGTAACGCTCTATTTTTATCAGCACCCAGAGAAATACAATGTGCTTAATGTGGCTGTCCCAAAAAAGTTAAGCAGGCCTGACTTGCGATTTTGCATTGACACAAAGGAAGACCTGTTGTTTGCCCAAAAAGTATTCGGAGAACTATTCACGGATAAAAAACCTTTTTTTTATGCTGAAGAGGTAATGGATTTGCTTGCAAAACGCCCAGAACTCGCTGAAATCAATTCGCAAGTTTTGCAGAAAAAACCGTGGATTGACAAAACAAAATAAAAAACGGCCATTTTTTAAAACGGTTTTGTACGCATTAAATTCCTGCAATCCGGTTCCGAGGCCATATTGCTTGCTTCAATTATTTTTAAAACATTGACTGCATTCTCGGAGTTTGATTTTGTTTTTCCATTGCCCCGGACGCAGGAAACAATATCCCCAAGGGCATTCATCAGGGAGTTCCCTTCAATTTTTTTGAAAAGAATTTTTTCTTTGCCGAGTGTTTTATGGGAAAAATCCTTATCCTTGTGTGCCAGGCTAATTTGAAACAGGCCGGAATTGTCTTTTATTCTTGCCATGCCGGTTGAACCAAAAACACTGAATTGAAAAATATTGTACTTTCTGTAATCAAGGGAGTTCAAAGAAGCGGAACTGCCGTTGTCAAAGAAAAGCATCGCATTAATATCTGGGTCTGACCCAAAAACAGTTCTTGCTTTTTTTGCAATAATTTTTTTTGGGCTGCCTAAAAACCAGTAAATCAAATCAATTGCATGCGAACCATTGTTGAAAATGCCTTTGCAATAATCAAAGCTGATGTGCTGCAATTCTCCAATGCCGCCATTTGCAAAAAATTTCTGCAGCCTTTGGTAATTCTTATTCCATCTTCTGCTGTAATTCACTGCAAGCAGTATTTTTTTCTTCTCGCATTTTTTGGAGAGTTCTTCTGCCTGTGAAGAGCTGTAGCCAAAGGGCTTTTCGCAAAAAATTGCTTTTACATTTTTATTTATTGCCTCTGACACAATGCCATAGTGTGATTCGGTATTAGTGCAAACGCTCAAAATGTCTATTTTTTCTTTTTTCAGCATTTCAGAAAAATCAGTGTAAACCTTCGCATTGTATTTTTTTCCGCATTTTTCAGCTTTTTCTTTTGCCCGATCGCACACTGCAACAAGGTTGAATTGGCTGTGCTTTGAGTATGCTTTGCAATGCGATAATATTTTATCAGATTCAATGCCATATGTGCAGCCTATCCTGCCGCACCCAACAACAGCCGCATTTAACCGCTTCAATTTTTGTTTCCCCCTTTTACAGCCCATTTTTTGATTTTTGTTTTTCGTTTAGAGCCGTTTTTTTTTGCGCTAACAATTTTTTTATAAAATGTATAATTCTTTCCATAGACTTGCCGTCGATTTGCATGGCCTTGGCAAAAAAAACCATGTTTTTTTCAATCAAATTTGAAAATTTTTTTTCAAACAGGAACGCCTCAAGAGATTTTTTAATCCGGCCTTTTTCATAAACTGCCGGGATTAACTTTTTTCCATCAAGATAAAGAGGGTCTCTTATTTTAAGGTTTGGCTGTATGCTTAGCACAGGTTTTCCCAGAACAAGCGCATCAAACAGCGTAATCGAATGCATTCCAAGAACAAAATCGCTTTCCAAAATCAACTGCCTTACATCGGAGTTATTGTCAATTATAACCCTTGGGCTTTTTATTTTTTCAAGTTCTGCATATTTCCCGCATTTTTCCGCGGGGTGGGTTTTTATAACCAGAACAAACTTCTTTTTGTTTTCCGTGCTGATTTTTTCCAGGGCTTTAACAATAAAATTCACGACTTCTATGGGGCAAAAACCGAATTCTTTCTCACACTTGCCTTTTGAGAGGGCCATTTCTTCAAGGCCCTGGCTTAAAAACAAAACTGTAATTTCATCGCCTGAAACTTTCATTTTTTTTCTAAAAGCAGTTTTCTTCCGTTGTTTGAAATTTTCCCTCTCTTTTTGCAAGCCATCAAAGTAAGGCTGGCCGACAGTAATTACACTGGATTTTTTAAAG
>JAGVNX010000024.1 GCA_020053055.1 Candidatus Iainarchaeum sp. | reverse complement strand
GGCTTTTTGAGGGCTGCAACAGCAATTGGTTTTTCAGCAAGCCAGGCAATGAGCATTGCAGAATCATTGTACCAGGCAGGCTTTATTTCTTATCCAAGGACTGACAATGCTGTTTACCCGGCAAGCCTTGATTTGAAGGCAACCCTGGTTGAACTTGGAAAAGTAAAGGAATTTTCAAGGGATACTGAAAAACTGTTGGCTTTGAAGCAGATTGTCCCCAGCAGGGGCAAGGAAGCAAAAGACCATCCTCCGGTCCATCCTGTTACTGCTGCAAAAAAAGATTTTTTATCATTGCAGCAATGGAAAATTTACGAATTGGTTTGCAGGCATTTTTTTGCAACTCTTGCCGAAGATGCGGAAACCGAAAACATGCTTGTTGAAATTGATTTGAACAAACAGCCTTTTGTTGCCCATGGCCAGATTTTCACAAAGCTTGGCTGGAAAGAATTTTACCGTTATTCAAAAGCAACTGAATTGGAATTGCCAAAGCTTGAAAAAGGCGACAAGGTTGATTTGGTAAAACTGGATTTGCTTGAAAAAGCAACAGAACCGCCTGCGCGCTACAGCCAGGGCGCCTTGATAAAAGCAATGTCTGATTTGAATCTCGGGACAAAAGCAACGCGCGCGGAAATTATCCAGAAGCTTTATGCAAGGCAATACATTTCAGGGCAGAAAGCAATTGTTCCGAACAAAATTGCTTTTGCAGTGATTGATTCGCTTGAAAAATACGGTGAAAAAGTTGTGAAACCGGAAATGACTGCCGAGCTTGAAAAAGAAATGGATATTGTTGCAGCCGGCTCAAAACAAAAAGAGCTTGTAGTTGAAGAATCAAGAAAGTTTTTGTATGATATTCTTGAAGAATTGCTGAAGAACAAGGCAAATATCGGCAGTTTAATCCGTGATGCTGCCAGGTCTGATTCCATTGTCGGAAACTGCAATAAGGCGGGTTGCGAGGGAAAATTGATAATCCGCTTTGGCAGGACAGGAAAAAGATTTTTGGGCTGCACAAAATACCCTCAATGCACCAACACATACCCTTTGCCGCAGAAGGGCAAAATAATCCCGACTGAAAAGCGCTGTGCAGAATGCGGAAACATAATGATTCAGGTTGTTGGCGTGCGCAGGTTTGAAATGTGCATTGACATGAACTGCAAAAGCAAGGATGCCTGGAAAAAAGCAGCACTTGAAAGAGCTGAAAAAAAAGCTTCCGCAGAAAACATTAAAACAATTGAAAAGCCTGTTAAAGAAAAAGCTAAACATCCTGAAAAAAAGGTTTTGAAAGAAGAGGGTTCAAAAAAGAAGAACTGAACTTAAGGTGAGCCTATCCCTCTTCTCCCAACATAATTGGTTTTGTCCTCCTAAGTTATGGTATAGATAATACTGCTGTTCTCAAATATATAGAACCTCCAACTTTTGATGTAACAAAAAATACATTTTAAATGATTTTGATAGCTTATTCTTATTGCATTGGACTGGTTTTTGTCATGGCTTCTGCCCCAAAAGTGAATGATGAAATTCGCCTCAAGATTCTTGAAGCATTATTGAAAACTGGCACTGTAATCCCTAATATCAGGCAGATTCAGAAAGAAACCGGTTTTCACAAGGCCACAATCAAGGGGGCCCTGGATTTTTTGAAAAAAGAAGGCGTTCTTCAGGGATTTGGCCCGAAAATAAACATGAAAAAATTTGGCCAGTCTTTGGAAATTTTTTTCTTTGTGCAGGCAGATACTTCCCAAAAAAAGATTTTTGAAAAATTTTTGGAAACAGCAAAAGATGACCCGCATCTTTTCAGGATTTCCGCGATTATAGGCTCGGGAAACTGGAACCTGCTTGCAAGGTTTATTTACAGGGATATTGAATCTTTTCACGATGAACTGCAAAAAAAATATTATGATGCTATTCCGGGTTTTTATGATTTGGTGAAAAGCAGGCAGGTTTTTTATGCAACAGAACCGCAGTATAAAAGTTCTTCAAGAACAGATTCAATAATTCAAATAATTAAAAAAGAAAAAGGGCTGTGTTGAATCAATGGAAACAAAGAATTTTTTGAACAGATAAAGGAATATACTGGGTGAATTCTTTTATTTAATTTGAGAGTTGAATTTATGGAAATAGAACTTGATTTTTCAAAAAGCATTGAGGAAAATGCAGCGCACTATTTTGAGGAAAGCAAAAAAGCCAAGAAAAAATTGAAAGGCCTGCTTCCCGCAATTGAAGAAACAGAAAAAAAAATTGTGAATATTGAAAAAGAATCTGCAAAAAAAGAAACAAAATTGCCTTTGAAGAAAAGGAAGCGCGCATGGTTTGAAGCTTTTCACTGGTTTTTTTCAAGCGACGGTTTTTTGGTTATTTCCGGAAGAAGCGCAAAGGAAAACGAGGAAGTGGTGAAAAAACATTTGCAGGAAGGCGACTTGTTTCTGCATGCAGATATTCAGGGAGGAGCAGCAACAATAATCAAGGCAGAAGGAAAAAAAATTCTTGAAACAACTTTGCTTGAAGCTGCAAATTTTGCAGGTATTTTTTCCAAAGCATGGCAGTCCGGAATTCCTTCTGTGGAAGTTTATGCTGTTTCAAAAGAACAGGTTTCAAAAAAAGCCCCGAGCGGTGAAGCGCTTTCCACAGGAGGTTTCATGATTTATGGGAAAAGGCAGTGGTTCAAGGCAGAATTGAAACTGGCAATCGGCCTGAAAGAAGAAGGCGGGCAATTCGTTGTGGTTTCAGGCCCGCCAGCAGCAGTCAGAAAACAGGCAATTGCAATTGTGGAAATAAAGCAGGGTTCTTTGAAGCCAAGCGAAGCCGCAAAAAAAATTTTGAAAAAATTTTCGGAACAATTGAAACAAGAGCTGTCGGTAAGCCTGGATGAAATAATACGAATGCTGCCAAGTTCCAACATTGGTTTTTAACCGCCTTTTCTTTCTTTGAGAAAGAAAGAAAATGCAGGTTGCCAAAAGAAAGAAACCTTTGGCTTTGGTGCCCAAAAAGAAAGAAAAATTTAAGGCGGTTCTTTTGGGCGACAAAAGATTTTTGCTTGAATAAATCGGTTTTTAATTGCTTTCGGAGGAATTATTTTTTGGGGCTTTTTTGGTTTTTATTTTTGAGGCTTAATTTTAATTATAGTGGTTTTTATGGACAAGATGAACGAGGTTGTTTTGAAGGTTGAAGACCCTGACCCAAGCCACGTAGGCAGAAACATTGTAACTTTGGATATGCAGACAAAACAATTGCTTGGCATTACTTCCGGTGATATTGTTGAATTGCAGGGCACAAAAAAAACCGCTGCAATTGTCTGGCCTGCAAGGCCAGAGGATGAAGGAAGGCAGATTGTAAGAATGGATTCTTATATCCGGCATAATGCCGGCGCTTCTTCCGGAGAAAAAGTGACTGTCCGCAAGGTCGATGTAAAAGAAGCAAAAAAAGTTGTTTTGGCTCCAACAGAAGAGATTCGCATTATTGCTTCCGGCTATGACAGGATTTTGAAAAAAAGCTTTTTGGGAAGGCCGCTTAATACTGGTGACAGTGTCTGGGTGAGCATTTTTGGCTCCGGAAGGGGTTTTGTTTACAAGGTTGTTGAAACAAATCCCAGAGGAACTGTAAAAATAACTGATTCAACTGATTTTGTCCTGAAAGACAAGCCTGCAAAAGGCGAGCTTGAAGGATTGCCAAAAGTTGCTTATGAAGACATTGGCGGCCTGGAAGAACAAATAAGAAAAGTCAGGGAAATGATTGAATTGCCAATGAAGCACCCTGAGCTTTTTAGAAAGCTTGGAATTGACCCTCCAAAGGGAGTTTTGCTTTATGGGTATCCTGGAACAGGAAAGACTTTGCTGGCAAAAGCAGTTGCAAATGAAACAAATGCGCATTTTGTTTTGGTAAACGCGCCGCAAATCATGTGTGTTGGCAGAGATACAAGGATTCTTACTAATCCAAGTGGCGGGCAAAAAATTGGCGATTTATTTTCAGATGCGCAAGCAGATGGAAAAATAATAAACAATAGCGAAAGCATGAAAATTATTGAATTAAAAAAACCAAAAACTGTTTTCTCCCTTGATAAAAACCTTAAAATAAAAAAAGGCAGAATAACCCACATAACAAAAATTAAGGCTAAAGCTTATTCCATTAGAACCTTGCTTGGCAATGAAGTGGTTTGTTCTGCAAACCACCCTTTTGCTTGCATGGATTCTTTTGGAAACATTTTTTGGAAAACTGCAAAAGATCTTTCAAAAAACGATTTGGTGGCAATTGCAAAAACACTTCCTGAAGGAAAACCGTGCTTGTTTGATTATTTAAGTGATTTTGATTCTGGCACATGGGTGCTAACAAGAAAAGGCATGCTAAAAAAGGGCGATTTCAAAGGGCCCCAAAAAGAAATTTTAGGGATAAAAGTTTCCTCAAGAAGAAAAAATATTAAAGAAACAGAGTTTGTCAGGTTGCCCCAAAAAAGTTCGCCAGGCCTTTTAAGATTTTTAGGCCTTATGTACTCTGACGGGAATCTTTGTGATGACGGGTTGCGCTTTTCAAGTAAAGAAGGCTGTTTGAAACAGAAATTTGCATTGCTTGCAGAAACACTTTTTGGGGTTAATGCAAAAATAAAGGGGGATGCAGTTTCTTGCTATTCTGTTGCCCTTAGGACTTTTTTTGAAAAAACTTTGAAGTTTCCCTTGGGAAAAAAGGGCAATTATTCTTTGCCTGCTTGGGTTTTTGGTCTTACAAAAAAAGAAACCACGGAGTTTATTGCTGGTTTTTTTGAAGGCGATGGAACAGCCAGCAAAGGCATAGGCGGCTACCCTGCAATTAGGTTTTATTCAATAACAAAAAATGTCCTTGAAGACCTTTCAATCCTTTGCAGAAAAATTGGAATAATTGCAAAAATAGTGCCTTGGAAAACCAAATTTTCCAATATGTTGGCTCTTACAGTCATTGGAAACCGTCCGAGAGAAATTTTTGCAGAAGAAATTAAATCAGACACAAAAAAATTCGGCATTGTAACCGCCTGGCATAAGGCAAGGATAAAAACCGGAGATGACTTAAGGATTCCCAATATTTCTCCGCTCTTGAAGCAAATAAAAGACAGTGGCTGCTATACTTACGGCAAAAATCTGCCTGAAGGCCCAACAGAACGGTATATTTCCGGCAGGGATTATTTAACGCAAAGAAAGCTTGAAGAAATATCCAAGTTAATGCCTAACAAGGTTCTGGGCAAGCTTGTTAATTCAGAAATAAGCTGGGTTAAAATGGAATGTATAAAAGAGATAGGGGAGCAGGACCTTTTTGATTTAACAGTAGAGCCGCATTCCAATTTTTTAGCAACACATTCTCTTTTTGTGATGCACAACTCAAAATTTGTCGGGGAAGCAGAGGAAAGAGTAAGGCAGATTTTTAAGGAAGCAGAAGAAAATGCGCCAAGCATTATTTTTATTGATGAAATTGATGCGATTGCCCCGAAAAGAGAAGAAGTAATCGGAGAAGTCGAAAGAAGGGTTGTTGCGCAGATTCTTGCTTTAATGGATGGCCTTGAAACCAGAAGCAGTGTTATAGTAATTGCTGCAACTAACAGGATTAATTCTATTGATGAAGCTTTGAGAAGGCCTGGCAGGTTTGACAGGGAAATAGAACTTCCAGTTCCGGACAAAAAAGCGAGAAAACAAATTTTAGACATACATACAAGGGGAATGCCTCTTGCAAAAGATGTTGACTTGGATTATTTTTCAAATATTACGCATGGTTTTGTTGGGGCTGATTTGTCTGCATTGACAAAAGAGGCTGCGATGCGGGCTTTGAGCAGATATTTGCCAAAAATGAATCTTGATGATGAAACAATTCCCATGGAAGTTGTGGAAACAATGGAGGTAAACCACAATGATTTTTTAGAAGGCTTAAGGTTGGTTCAACCATCGGCTTTGCGGGAAATTACAATTGAGATTCCCAGTGTAAAGTGGACTGATATTGGCGGCTTGGATGAAGTAAAGGAAGAGTTGAAACAAGTTGTGGAATGGCCGTTAAAGTACCCTGATGTGTTCAAAAAAATGGGAATAAAGCCTTCAAAAGGCGTTTTGATTTTTGGCCCGCCTGGATGCGGAAAGACTTTGCTGGCGAAAGCAGTTGCGACTGAGAGTGAAGCAAATTTTATTTCAGTTAAAGGCCCGGAATTGGTCAGCATGTGGATTGGCCAGACAGAACTGGGAATCAGAAAAATTTTTAAGAAAGCAAGGCAGGTTGCCCCGGCTATTGTTTTCTTTGATGAAATTGATTCTATTGCCAGCACCAGGGGCACTGAGAATGACAGTGGATTTACCCGCAGAATAGTTAATCAATTGCTTACAGAGCTTGATGGCATTCAAGAATTGAATAATGTTGTTTTTATAGCTGCAACTAATATGCCTTGGTTGCTGGACCCTGCATTGCTTAGGCCTGGCAGGATTGACAAGCCAATCAGGATAGATGTTCCTGATGAGTCCACGCGCTTGGCAATTTTTAAGGTTCACACTTCTGGAATGAAAATAGCAAAAAACGTGTCTCTGGAAGAATTGGCAAAAAAAACAGAAAATTTTACTGGCGCCGG
>JAGVNX010000012.1 GCA_020053055.1 Candidatus Iainarchaeum sp. | reverse complement strand
CCTTCAGGAAAAGTGCCTGCAAAAGCCGCATTGGTTTTTTCAATTGCACTGATTCTGATTGCACTTGAAATCGGATTTTTTTTGAACGGTTCTTTTTTGTATCTGTTCTGCCTGTTCATCATGCTTGGCAACCAAATTCTTTATACAATGAAACCTTTTAATTTCAAAAAACGGCCAGTGCTTGACCTGATTTCCGGCTCGCTCGTAAACCCGATTTTCAGGTTTTATGCAGGCTGGACCTTGTTTGTCCCGGCTTTCAATGCGCCGATTTTGGTTTTAATTTTTATTCTTGGATTGCAATTCGGCGGCTACGGATTATACCGCGCAAGCTCAAAAAAACATGATGAGCAAATGAATTACAAAAGCAGTGTTGTGTGTTTTCCTGAAAGGCGCCTGCGCTGGATTTGCTATGTTGTTTTGTTGGCTGGCGGCATTGCGTATGTGCTATTGTGCATCAACAGCTTTTTTTGGCAAGGAATTCCCGAACTTCGCTTTTTTGGATTTTGGCCACACAGGTTTTTGCTATTAGGTTTTCTTTCATTGTTCTCAATTCCGCTTTACAAACAGGCCTTGACAAATCCCCAGGAAAGCGACATGAAAAAAATGTACAAAATCCTTTATTTTCACAACCTGCTTTTCATCCTGGGAATAATTATTTTGTATTACACTTGGATAACAAAAATTTTTTGATTAAAAAAACAGTTGCAAAAAAGAATTAAAAAAAGCAAACCGCAAAAACCAAAGCGATTTGCAAAAATAAAAAGTTTTTTTGCAAGGCAAAAAAATTCTTTTCCCAAGGCTTTTCTTCCTTGCAAAGCGAAGCTTTGCGAGGCCTCGTAAAACCTTTTGGTTTTACAAGGTTTAAGAAAAGGCCTTTATGCCCTTGCTCTCTGCCTCAAATATCTTTTTCTGCGCTTTTTTCTGCGCATTTTCTTTTTTTTCCATTTCCAGCGCTGCCTTGCGGTTGTCTTTTTGAATCTGCTGGAATCCCTTTTTCGCGTGCCCATTTATTCACCCCAGTTTGTTTGCATTACAATTAAGCCAGCTGACATTACACTGCAGCCAATAATCAGCATAATAAAATTCGGCGTTATTGCTGCAAGAGAAACCAAAAATCCTGCTACAAAAAAAATTGCGCCAATGTTCATGAATTAAATGATAAAAGAAAAGAATAAAAATACCTCATTTTTTCATGCAAAGCCTTCCCGGCAATCTGGAAAATAATTTGGTTGCTTTTCTTTCTTCAGAAAGAAAGGCTAATTGCACGGGGGCGGGATCGAACCGCCGAACGCACTAAGCGACGAGATAACCCAAAAATTTTTTTTAGAATGTGAGCGAAGCGAACAACAATTTGCAAAGCAAATTGTTTCTTTCCCAAGGCTTTCTTTGCAAGGCAAAGAAAGGCTTCTTGAGTCTCGTGGGTTTGACCACTTCCCTACCCGTGCATTTGTTGCTATACAAAAGAGAGTACATCTCCCTGCCTTAAATATAATCCTTTTGCTTTTTCAAAGAAAATTGCGCCTCTTTGCCCTGTTGCAAGGGCCCCTGTGCTTTTTCCTTTTAATTGCAAATCTTTTACCTTAAAAATTTTATTTTTTATTTTTAATTTGCTTGTTTTTGTTATTTTTCCAGAAACAACTGTTCCTTTGAGCATTAAGGTGGTTGAAACTGCAAACACGCCTTCTATGCACAATCTTGGCTTGCTGTCAGTGAAAACCGGGAATTCCCTTTTCTTCAGGCCGTCAAGCATTTGCTGTTCTTTTGCTTTTTGCTCGGTTTCTGTTTTTTTAAGCATTGCTTCGTGCTCGTTAAGGATTTTTCTTGCGTCAGGAATACAAATTTTTTCCTTTTGCTTTTCAGAACCGTTTTTTGAGAAAGGCCAAACCATGGCACCACCCTAATAAATACTGCTACCCACAACTATAAAAAATTTTTGAATGACAGTTTTTGCTAATTTTATTGCCTAAAAAAATTATTAAACCGATTGTGAGCAGGCTTTTTCTTGATATGCCCATTGTAACAAAAAAAAATGGTTTTTTGCGGGTTTTTTATTACCAAAAGCCTTTTATATTACTGAAAAGTTATTGATTATACAATTAAAAACAAGCCGAATGGTGGGCATTATGGGCAAGAAAAAACAAAAATTAAACTCCAAGCCGGAAAAAACAATTAAAAAAACAAAAAAATTTGTGAAAAAAATTCAAAAATTTTCTTCCAAAGAATGTTTAAAAATTAAAAAAACCAATGAACTCCTTGAAAGCCTTGAAACGCAGTCAAGAACATTGATGGGCAAGATTGCAGAAACAAGGCAGCTTATCCTTGAAAACGAAAACTCCCTAAAAGAAAAAATTTTGAAAAAAAGCGAATTGGAAGACGATTTTAACACCCGGCTGGCAAGCAAATTTTCCAGTGAAAAAACAGCCCTTAAACTCATTGTGAATTCAGCTGAAAAAGAAGAATCAGCGTTAAAATCAAAGATTTCCTGCCTGCAAAGAATCACAAAAATTTATGATGAAAAAAAAGCGGGAATTCTTGAAGCAAAAAAACGGCAGGCTTTTTTGAAAAAACAATTGGAAAAGCTCAACAAACAATCAAAGGAATGGGGTTGAAATGAAAAAGCAAGAACAACCAGCCGGCACAATAAAGAGCAATATCGCCTCATTATCCAAAGAAATCCTTGCCAAGGAAAAAAAAACAGTTTTTCTGATTAAAAAAGAAATGAAATTTGAAAAAAAACTTACTGCCCTGCTTGCAAAAATGATTAAGCTTGAAGAAACAAAAATTTTGGGAACCAAAAAAACAACCAGCGAAAAAGAACTGCGCCTGCTGCAGAGAATTGAAAACCTGCAAAAAAACAGCAAGAATACCAAAAGAAAAAAGACGCTGCAAGGCACATCAATGAAAAACAAAGAAATATAAAAAAAGAAATTGAACTTCTTAACAGCAAGCTAAAAAAAGAGACCGGAGAGCTCTATGGCATAAAAAAAATGGCTGCCACAGCAAATTCTCCAAAAGAAAAAAAACTTTTAAGCATTGCTGGAAAAAAAACCGTGAAAAACAAAAAGAAAAAAACAGCAGGATTAGCCCGTAGAACCAATGAAACAAAAAAACAATGGGCAAAAGCAAAAAAAATTGCCGAAGTGACAAAAGAACTGAAAAAAGCCCTGGAAAAAGAAGAAACAAAAACACCTGAAAAAAAACAAGAGCTGCCGAAAGAAACTATTCTAGAAAACCCTGAAAAAAAAGAAGAAACAGAAGAACCACAAGAAGAAAACCAAGAACCACAAGAAGAAACTGAAGAATCAAGCCAAAAAGAAACATTTGACTGGGAAAAAAGGCAAAAAGAGCTCATAGGGGAAACCTTTTCAGAAAACCCTGAAAAAAAAGAAGAAACAGAAGAACCACAAGAAGAAAACCAAGAACCACTGGAAGAAAAAACCAGTGAAACCCTGGAAAAAATGGAGCTTTCCGAAGAATCAGAAGAAGAACCATTTTTCAAAGAAGAAGAAGAAACCACAAACATAAGCGAAGAAACCCTTGCTTCAATGCCTGAAAAAAATACCAAAGAATACAACGACGAAGATATCTCCCTGCAATACCCAAATTGGAAAGAAAGCAAAGAAAAATCAGCAGATTCCCTTTTGGCAGTCGCACAACCCCCATTCAGGTTTGAATTGTCAAAAACAGAAATATTCAACCAGACAATACAAAAATTTGTTTCCTCAAAAACAGAAAAAATCCAGTCAAAACCAGGTTCAAAAATTTTGATTCAAAAAGAAACAAGCAACAATATTTTCATTGAATATTCTGAAGAAACAATGGGAGAAAAATTCCTTTCAAAAGCGCTTTTCATACTGCACAAAAACAATGCTTATTCAATTATTTTCACTGCACCTTCAGACCAATTCCAAAAAATAGACGACCTTTTCCTAAAAACTATTTTTTCAGTCCAAACATACTAAAAAATCAATTTTTTATACTAGTTTGTTTCTCTTATATGCCATGACAAAAACAAGCCTGATAATTCTAGTCCTGATTGCAATTCTTTTTGCAGGATGCACTTCAAACCAAATTAATCCCCAAGACCAAATCAAAGAGTACAAAACCCAGGCACAATCTGAAAAACTCCATGCTGCAATCACAGAATTCTACAAAACAATCGAAAATGCAAACACAAACAGCATTATTGACAGCCAAATAACCTCAAAAAAAGCCGAACTTGCAACAGAAACAGACCAAAACAAAAAACTTGAAAAACAAAAAGAAATTTTTCTCCTGGAAACCCAAAAAGAAGCCAACAACCAAGCCAACGAAATAATAACCTGGCTCAAAAACGAATTTCTCGCCGCAGGCACTGACCTGAACTCAGCCACAACAATCCAACAGGTTGACGAAGCAAATGCCAAAGCAATCAGCACAAAAGCAATTTCAATGGCAGCAAATTTCGAATTTGCCTACAGCACGCTTGCAATGCAACAAAAAACAATGGCCATTGACAAAAACAATTTTGACAACGAACAAAAAACATTCCAAAATTTTGAAGATGCCTTTCAAGCCGCAAAAGCACTGCAAAACAATGATTTCAAAGAACTCCGCTATTTGTGCGATTTAAACACAAGCCAAGACAACAGCCAATTTGACGAAACCGAAAAACAAACAATTGAAAAGCAAAAAGAAACAATAAAAAACCAGTGCACAAGATACCTGGAAAAATACTTCATTCAAATAAAATCCAATTACAGTTCAGCGCCAAGCCAAACAAAAAAGAAAATAGCCGCAGCCTACAGCCTCATAAGCCTGAACCGGCCAAACAACACAAACCCAGACAACAATGCGCCAAGCCAAGGCCAAGACGATTGCGATGAAAAAACTGACACAGGCCAAAGAGATGCTTGTTACCAGCAAAAAGCGCTTGAAGAAAACAACCCGGAGCTCTGCAACAAACTAACAGTGATTTCAAAAGACGAATGCATAAGCAAAATAGCCGAAACCCAAAAAAACTTTGGGCTCTGCAAAAAAATTTTTTCGGAAGAAATACAAAACTCCTGTTATTACACAATAGGAATTGCAAACTTGGATGCCCAAGCCTGTGCCAGCATAATTCAATCAAACCAGGACACAATCCAAAAAAGAGACTCTTGCCTGAACACAATAGCAACAACAAAAACAGATGCAAACACCTGTGCAATGATAAGCGCATCCTATTCTGTTGACCATTATGCAAGAGACAATTGTTATTGGACAATTTTTGCCACCACAAAAGACCCAAGCATCTGTCCAAAATTCATTTCAAAAACAGAAAAAGAAAAATGCGTTTCAACAACGCTTTCAACTCCGACAACGCTTGAAGACTGCATGCAAATAACTCTCGACACGAACAGAAACGCATGCATTGAACAAATCGCAGTAATTGACAAAAACTATTTGCTCTGCAAACAAATTTCAGATTCAAATTCAAAAAGAACCTGCCTGAACAAACTTGCAAACTTATTTGATTCAAACAGCAATGAAACAGTCTGCAACGAAATGACTTTCACACAAGACAAAGACAACTGTGAAAACAAACTGGCCGAAGCAACAGGCAAAGCACAATACTGTGAAAAAATAAACAACACATTTCTCCAAAACCAGTGTTATTCCAAATTAGGAATAAAAAACAATGATGCTTCAATTTGCGAAAAAATCCTGGAAACAGACTCAGAAAAATGGGATGACTGCTTTGAAAGCATTGCAAGAACAAACAATGATGCAAGCCTTTGCCTCAAAATAAAAAACCAAAGCACTATGATTGACTGCATCTTCAACACTGCAATAAACCTGCAAAGCATGGAAACCTGCGCCATCTTCAACCCGCGCTACATATACAATTACAGCAATTACCCTCTTGAAGAATTATGCTACAAAAATTATGCAATAACAAAAAACAATTTGTTCCTATGCAACCAGATTCAAGAAAAAAAACTAAGCGACGCCTGCTGGGACCAAAACACAACATTCAAATAATACCCTTATTTTCACCCTTGCAAAGCATTAAAATTAGTTTCCTCAAAAAAATAATCAATGCAACAATGCAGGGATGGCGGAGTGGTTAACGCGCGAGCCTGCTAAAGCCTTTTTTTCTAAAGAAAAAAAGCCTTGGGAAAAAAAGCAATTTGCTTTGCAAATTGTTGTTCGCTTCGCTCACAATTGAAGCTAATCCCAGATTGAAAAGAAATTTACAGCGAGCTCGTTCCCGAAAGGGAGCCAGGGTTCAAATCCCTGTCCCTGCGTCTTATGTTAGGTTCATAACGCACCCCTTGTTTTTTTAAAGTAAGAAACAAGGTGTGTTACATGAACCAAGATTCTGAAAGAGCGTTTTATAATTACACCAATAGTTTGGCGTCTATTCTTCGGCACATTAAAGAATCAGAGATTCTTTTGACAGCAAAAAAAGAAACCATTAAGCGCTATTACAAATGGTTTTTGGTTTAATGTTTTATTTTCTTCGTCTTCGTTCGTCCAAAAATTTTGTGTATCGCGTTTGCATATCTCTTCTGTAATCCCGGTTTCGGAGGTCTTTAGTTCGATAGTAACCGCCCATGTGTGGGCTGCGTAGAAATTCATTCCAGCGCGTTACCCTTTGCATTAGTGTTCCTACAACGACTGGCATTCCGTGTTGATGAACGTTTCCCAATAAACCAAATCGATACGGTCTTGGATGCAATTTTCCACTATTAGGTGAGCGGCTTGTGGGAAACATGTTTTCGTAGGCAGAGTAAACGGATGCAAATGCATTCCCGTTCGGATTGATGGATATGTCGGTTCCTTCTAATCCAGCCACTCTTTCCTTGTGAATATCAAATGCTCTAATATTTCCACGGCTCCCCATAGCACCGTATTTGTGGGGCCTATAGTCTCTTGCTCCGCCTACTTTGATGATGGATTGTGGCTGTTGTATTTCAAAAAAGCCATCCCATAGTGCGTCTCCAAGCCATCTTTGCAGTTTTTTCATTCCACCGAATGCGCGGATGGTTTCTGAACTCAGGTCTCTTTCTGACATGAGCGTTCTATACACTTTATCATGAAAGTTGCCTCTAACGTTTATTTTCAGGTAATCAGCACCTGCTCGAAGAATGCCTTTGTGCTTTGCAATAAAATTTGCTAAAAGAAAAAGGCGGTCTTTTAGTCGCGGGTCCATTTCAAAATGGACCGGATCAACAGATATATAGAACTTGATTTTTGGAAGCTTTGCCCTTCGAAAGCGGGAAGATTTGACTAAAAATGCAGCCATTTTTTTGTCGAACTGTTCTGGATCGGTCGGAATAAAAGTTCCATTTGTCAGAATCTCAACAGGCAAGCCATTTGCAATTGCGTGTTGTACTATTTTGTAAAAATCTTTATGAAGAGTTGGTTCTCCCCCGGTAAAACGAACGGTAACACCTTTGCCTTTAGCAAAATCAATTGCCGCCATAGCATCTTCTGTTGGCAGGTCTTTATGCGTTCCTGGACGAGGCCGGCTGATACAATATTCGCAATTGAAGTTACAGCGATTAGTAAGAATAAGCGAAATTCTTTGCAATCTGCCAGTTGCTTGGTCAGCGTATTGGGCGGCTTTAACAGATGGCATACAGGCCTCAGTTTTAAAAATTACCAATATTATTATTGATAAGTGCTGTTTTTTATGCTTTCTCAGAGCTGTTTTTTCAAAGCTAAAAAAACAAAAAAATTATTTTTTCTTTGCTTCAAGAAAGTTTTTGTTTGCTTGTTCCCAATTGATTATGTTAAAAAAAGCCGAAACATAATCTGCCCTTTTGTTCTGGTATTTCAAATAATACGCGTGTTCCCAGACATCAATTACAAGCAAGGGAATTTTTCCTTGGCTTAAAGGGGAATCCTGGTTTGAAGTGGAAACAATTTCTAGTTTGCCTTTGCTTAAGACGAGCCAGGCCCAACCGCTGCCAAATTGATTAAGGGCGGCTTTTGAAAATTCTTCCTTGAATTTTTCAAGGCTCCCGAATTTTGCATTAATGGCATCTGAGATTTCGCCTGAAAAAGAAACATTTTTTTTGAGCAATGGCCAGAAAAAAGAATGGTTTACAAAGCCGCCTCCATGGTTTTTGACTGCTTCGCGGATATCTTCAGGGAGTTTTGAAAGGCTTTTCAATAATTCTCCTGGTTTTTTTTCAAAAAGCTTTGGATATTTTTCAAGAGCAACATTGAACTTGTCCACATATGCCTGATGATGCTTGTCATGATGCACATGCATTGTCTGCTCATCAATAAAAGGCTCCAAAGAATCATAACCATAAGGCAATTGGGGCAATTCAAATTTTGGCATTATTAAAAACCTTCCTGTTTTTTTACCATATTAAAATGATATTCTTAATAATATAAAAATAATTGGTTTCAAAAAATCAAGGTTTTTTGCTTTTCTTTTTGAGATAATGCTTGAGCAAGCCAATTGCTGCTGGCAAAAATGAAACCAGGATTATTGCAATAATTACCAAGGAAAAATTTTCTTTTACAAAAGGAATATTGCCAAAAAAATAGCCTCCAAATACAAATAATGCAACCCAAATCACGCCGCCAATAACATTATAGCTTGCAAAGCGCCAATAATTCATTTGGGCAACACCTGCAACAAAAGGCGCAAAAGTCCTTATTATCGGCAAAAAACGCGCTAAAACAATTGTCTTGCCTCCATGCCGCATATAAAATCTTTGCGCAGATTCAAAATGCTCTTTTTTCAAAAAAAGAAATTTTTTCTTAAAAATTTTTTTTCCAAAAAAAGCCCCTATCCAATAATTAACAGTGTCACCGCAGATTGCAGCAATGGAAAAAACAAAAAAAAGCAGCCAGACATCAAGGGAACCAATTGCAGCAAAAGACCCTGCAACAAAAAGCAAAGAATCCCCTGGCAAAAAAGGCAGAAAAACAAGGCCGGTTTCACAAAAAATAACAAAAAAAAGAACAACATAAACCCATAAGCCAAAAGCCTGTATAATCGCCCCAAGATACACGTCAAGATGCAAAATAAAATCAAAGAAAAAAGAAAACAAATCCATAACAACCAAGACAAAAAAAACTCTTGCAAAAACAAAAAAGCAAACAAGGATTTAAAAAACAATAAGCGAGAATCCAAAAAGAGTTACAGTGTTAAAAACCATTTTCATTCAACTTTTTTGTTTTCGTTTATTTAACCTGCTTTCTTTTCCCGTTTTAGGCTGGCAAAAAGCTATTAATCAGTTTCTGGTTTTTTATACCTTGGTTTTGCAATGGTTTTCACACAGCTTTTTGTCAACGGCTTGATTGCGGGCGCAATTTATGCGCTTGTTGCAGCTGGCTTCTCATTGATTTATTCAACAACAAAATTTGTGCACTTTGCGCATGGTGCAACAGTTGCCGTAAGCGCTTATTTTTTGTATTTTCTTTTTTCAATTCTCGGAATAAACTTTTGGATTTCAGTTCCTCTTGCAATTGCTTTTGGGGCATTTTTTGGCTTGATTTGCAATATCCTTGTTTATGAAAAATTTGTTGACAAAAAAGCAAGCAATGTGATTCTACTAATCACAAGCTTCGGATTACTGATTCTCTTTGAATCAATTATTTTGCTTTTGTTCGGTGCGGACGTTAAAACAATCGGCTTCATAAAAATTTCAAAAGGAATTGAAATTGCAGGAGCAATAATTACCCCCTTGCAAATTTTTATTGTAATCAGTTCTTTTGTCTTGCTTGCAGTGCTATGGTTTTTCATGAAAAAAACCAAGCTTGGAAAAGCAATGCGCGCTGTTTCAGACAACAAGGCAGTTGCAGAAACTTTAGGAATTAACGCAAAAAAAATTTTTAACTGGAGTTTTGTAATTGGAAGTGCAATTGCTGGCGTTGCGGGAATTTTTGTTGCTTTGGAACAAAATCTTGAGCCAACAATGGGAACAAATCTAATAATCAAAGGTTTTACAGGCGCTGTAATAGGTGGAATAGGAAGCGCGCCAGGCGCAATTCTTGGAAGCTTTTTATTAGGATTTGCAGAAAACTTTGGAATATGGTTTCTTCCAAGCGGATATAAAGACGCAATAGCATTTGTAATATTATTAGTTTTCTTATTATTCAGGCCAACAGGAATTTTAGGAATAAAAAGAGAGGTGCAAAAATGAAAACAAAAATTATTTTTGGAATTACAATTGCAGCAATAATTGCAATAATTTTCTTTGCAGGCTGCACTCAGCAGAACCAGCCGGGAGAAGAAAAAATCAGGATTGGGGTTTTGCTTTCCCTTTCTGGAGATGCCGCTTTCTTTGGCGAAAGTGAGTTAAAAGGAATACAAATGGCAGTTGATGAAGTCAACGAAGCTGGTGGAATCAATGGCCAAGCAGTAGAATTAATTGTTGAAGATACTGGAACACTCAACACGCCAGCCACCATAACCGCGCTTCAAAAACTGGTTAATGTTGACGGAGTATCTGTCATTATTGGTCCAACCTGGGACATGCCCGGAGTAACTGAAGTTGCAGAGAAAGAAAAAATTGTTCTTATTTCTCCAGACAATATCGTTGGAATAACAGGCGAAAAAAAATTAGAGTATTTTTTTTCCACTTGGCAGCCACAAAAAGCGGAAATGCTGGCTTTGGCAAAATTTGCAAAGGAAAGAAACCTAACTCAAATTGTTATTCTAAAGGATACGGACATTTATTCCGAAGTGATTACAAAGCGCTTTTTGGAAGCAGTCAATCAACAAAGAATTAACGTGTTGGGCTCTTTTAGTGTTATTACCGGTACCAAAGACTTTCGGACTGAATTGATAAAAATAAAAGAAATGAAACCTGATGCGATTATGGCTGCTTTTGTGAGTGAAAGCCCTCGAGGCCCCTTGTTGAAACAAATCAAAGAACTTGACTTGAAAACCCCTGTTTTAGCAAATTCTGCGGTGGAAGACCAAGCACTTTTGAATAATTTTTCACAATATGCCGAAAACACGGTTTTTTTTGCTAGCCCAAACATTGTGCGTGAAAAAGAATTTCTGTCCAAGTTTGAGGCAAAATACCAGACCAAACCAGTCGGGCCCGGTGCACCGAATGCATATGATGCTGCAATCGCAATAGTAACCGCATACAAGAGTGAAGCCCGAACTGCAGATGAGATTAAAACTTTCTTAAAAACACACACCTTCCCAAGCATGACATTTGGGCAACTTCAATTTGATGAAAACGGCTTTGTATCTTCTGATGTAACCAAATTTGTAATCAAAACCGTAAAAAACGGGCAATTTATTCCATATGAGGGAAGCTGAATGATTGAATCTTATTTGATTCATTTGGCAATTTTGATTTGCATTTACCTTATTCTCGCAATTGCTTTGCAGATTGCGGTTGGTTTTTCTGGCCTGTTGAACCTCGGGCATATTGCATTTTATTGCGTAGGGGCATATGCTTCTGCTTTGCTTGCGCTTGCTGGTTTTCCCTTTTGGGTTTGCTTGATTGCAGCAGGCATCCTTGCAATGCTTTCTGGCTTTGTAATTGCTTTGCCAACAAACAAGCTCAGGGGGGATTACCTTGCGCTTGCAACAATGGGTTTTTCTTTTGTGGTTTACGCAATTGCCCTCAATTGGACTGATTTGACAAGAGGCCCTTTGGGCCTGCCTGGAATCCCAAGGCCAAAAATTTTTGGATTTGTTTTTTCAGACAATCTCGCATTTTTAATTCTTGCTATTGCAATTGCGTTAATCTGCTTTTTTGCATTAAAGAGAATCGCTTCTTCACAGTTTGGAAAAGTTTTGGAAGCAATTAGAGATGATGAATTAGCAACGCGAATTTTGGGAAAAAATTCTTTCAAAATGAAAACCTTTGCATTAGGCATTTCTGCTTTTTTTGCAGGCATAGCAGGAAGTTTGTATGCAAGCTATATTACTTTTATCGACCCAAGCTCTTTCACTATCCTTCAAATAATTCCTGTCCTTGCAATAGTAATCATTGGCGGCTTAGCCTCTTTCAGGGGAACAATAATTGCAACAATAATAATTGTTTTGCTCCCAGAGCCAATGAGATTCATTGGTTTTCCTTCAAGCATTGTCGGCCCTGCAAGGCAAATAATTTATGCATTATTGCTATTGCTGATTTTGCTGTTCAGGCCAAAAGGATTGTTTGGAAAAGTGGAATTGGAATAATCACTTGATTTTGATTTGTATTTCCGCATATTTTGGGAGTGCTATTGTTGCTTGTTTTAATTTCTTTGTTTCAACCAAGCCGAGTTTTTTCAAGCGCGCAATATCCCTGCTGACTGCTTCCTGGTGCCTTCCAAGGCTTTTTGCTGTCTGAGAAACTGATTTTGGATTTTTCTCGCGCTGCACTCCGATTAAATAGCGCAGCAAATCAATTTTTGCTGGCGATAAAAGCTCGCTTAATTGTTCATAAGAATCCAAATATAATGCATTTTTAGGCTGCTTTATCTCACTAAACGGCTTATCAGAAAATAACTCTTTCCAATCAGCTTCCTCATTCCCGCCGATTATAATTGTCAAAATATTTTCCTTTTTAACCATAAAATCACACTAATAATATATAACATAAAGGTTATATAATTATTCTGTTTTTAATTTTGACAAATGCCATTGCCTGTACTTGCGCCAATTATCCTTAATGTCTTTTTTGCATTCTTCCAAAGTTTGAGGAGAAATTTCTTTTTGCAAAGCCTCTCCTTCATGATTAAGCCGTTGATAAAAGCGATGAACGTGCACAAAACCATGGGCAGTGTCAAACTTTATTATTTCATAAGTTTTATTTTCTATAAGGGACACCTGCAAAACACAAAAAGAAATAATCTTTTTTGTTTTCTCTTCAAATTCAGTTTTGGTTAAAATCTCATCTTCTGGGCTTAACCACTTTTTCTTTTCAAAAAAAACCGTTTCCATAAACAATCTGCAAAACAAAAGCATTATAAAAAACGCTTCCTGTAAGGCAATTGCCGAAAAGAGAAATGAGCTCAGTCAATGGCAATGTAAGTGTATTTGAGCGATTCTCTTAATGTTAGTATTTCAATGTTTTTTATTATGTCCCAGAATTTTTCCCTCAAATCAACAATGAATTCATCTAATTTTTTTTCAGATGCTTCCAGTTCAAGGCTTAAATCGTATGCGCCGATTGAAGAGAGCCACCATATTACGTTTGGATGCTGCATTGTAAAACTGCGCAGTGCTTTTTCCCTTGCTTTTGAAAGGTTTTTGAAATTAAGCAGAACAAGATATGTTGAATAACCAATTTTTTCAAGATTAAGAAGAACACCGTGGCCTAAAATTATTTTTTGTTTTTCAAGCTGCTTTATCCTGTTCCTGATTGTATCTGGGCTTGCATTGAATTTTTGAGCCATTTCAATGAAAGAAAGCCTGCTGTTTGCAGACAATTGGTTCAAAATTTTTTTGTCCAATTCATCAATCTGCTTTTGCCTGAATTCGCCGCCATATTCCTGCATTTCTATGGGATTGCCACCATAAAGATAAGCCCGATTAAAATTGAAAACTTCGTAATAAGAAACAATTTCTTTTTCCTGAATAAAATCTTCAAAACCAGCAATCATTTCAGAAAAAAGCTGCATAAAATGTTTTGGATTATTAACAAACAGTGAAATAACCATGTCCCAATGGCCTCTGCACAAAGCAACCCAATTGACAAAGCTACAGTCAACAGCCCTTTTTACAATTGCTTTTTCCTTTTCAGTTGAAAGATTCTGGAAACGCAAAAAAACCCTGTAGCCAACAGGAAGCAAAGCGCCTCTGCTGATAATGCAATAAATCTTGTTAATAATCCCGGAATTGACCAAGCGCTCAATCCTGTAAGCAACAACATGCTCGTTCACAGAAGCCAGTTTTGCAATTGCCTTGCTAGGCATTCTTGAATTCTGCTCCAAGGCCTTAATGATTTTCAAATCAATCTTGTCAAGGTTAGGAAAAACCTCTTTCATATGCATAAAAACGCACAAAAACAATAAAAATCTATTTTTTATAGGAAAAAAAATCGTAAAATATTATTAATGCTAAAAACAGTAGTTCTTTATTGCTTAACTTGCCAAGGTGAAACCATGCAAAAGCTAGTTGTATTTGTAGTTGTTGTTGCTGTCTTTGTAATTGCAATAATCGCAGGCTTGGGGATTAACGGATTTTTCAATCTGCCAAAAGAACAGGAAGGCACAGTAAAAATCGGGGTAATGCTTCCTCTTACTGGAGATGCTGCGGTTTATGGTGAAAGCATGGGCACTGCCCTTGAATTGACAAAGGAAGAAATCAATGCCAATGGCGGGATTCTTGGAAAACAGGTTGAATTTGTAATTGAAGATTCAAAATGCGATGCAAAAGAGGGAGCCAATGCTGCAAACAGCCTGATTAACCTGAAGGGAATGAAAATTATTCTTGCAGAAGAATGTTCTGGCCCGACTCTTGCTGCCGCTCCAATCGCGGAAAATGCAGGGGTTTTTTATCTTGTTGCAATTGCTTCAGCGCCAGACATTAAATATGCCGGAGATTATGTGTTTAGAACAGCGCCTAATGATGAAGTTCAAGGAAAAGACTTGGCTGAAATTGTTTTCAAAAAAGGATTTGGAAAAACAACTGTTTTGTTTGGAGAAAATGCCTATGGAAAAGGAATTGAAAAGGTTTTTTCAGAGGAATTCCCAAAGCTAGGAGGAAAAATTGTTTCAAGCCAGGGATTTGACCAAAAAGCCTCTGATTTCAGGGCACAATTGGCAAAAATAAAAGAATCCGATTTTGATTCTGTTTTAATTATTGGTTATCCACAGGCATACAGGCTGATTATTAAGCAAATGGAAGAACTTGGAATTAAAACACAAATTTTTGCTTCAGACACTTTCAAAGATGAAAGCCTTGTCAATGATTTGGGAAGCTTGGCTGAAGGAATTATTTTGACTGGCTTTGGAGAAAACAAATCACAATCTTTTTCTGATTTTAAGGAAAGATACAAAAAGAGATTTGGAAAAAAAACAGGGCCTTATGCCGATTACGCCTATGATTCCTTGCATATTCTCAAAGCAGGAATTGAACTTGCAAAAAGCTTTGACCCAGAAGTTTTGAAGGAAAAATTTTATCAGGTTGAATACAAAGGCGCAACTGGCCTGACAAAATTTGACAGCTTTGGAGAATCAAACAAAAAATACGATGCGCACATTGTAAAAAACGGAAAATTTGAATTGTACAAAGGCTGATTTTTACAAACAAAAAGCATTAATTAAATTAGCATCATACTATTTTATGCTCCAATTACATAATCTTCACAAGCGCTTTGGCGGAGTAAAAGCAGTTGACGACTGCAGTTTTAATGTTGAAAAAGGAACAATCACTGCTTTAATAGGCCCGAACGGTTCTGGAAAAACAACTGTTTTCAATCTTGTTTGCGGTGTTTTGCAGCCTGATTCTGGAAAAATTGTTTTTTTTGGAAAACAAATTTCAAAATTAAAGCCGGAAACAATTTCAAATTTAGGAATTTCAAGATTATTCCAGCAAGCAAGGCTATTCGGAAACCTTACAGTAAGGGAGAATCTGCTTCTTGCTTTTGATAATGAAGACACAAAATTCTGGAAAAACTTTTTCGGGATGAATCCAATTACAAAGAAAAAAGAAGAAAAAGTCAGCGAGGTTTTGAAAACAATTGGAATGGAAAAATTTGAAAACAAGCAGGCAAAAGAACTAAGCTATGGCCAAAAAAGGTTAGTGGAACTTGCAAAGGCAATGATTAACCCGCACAAATTATTAATGCTTGACGAGCCAGTTGCAGGAGTAAACCCAAAATTGAGAAAAGAAATAGCAGAACTGCTTTTGAAACTCAAAAAACAGGGAGAAACAGTTTTTTTAATTGAACACGACATGAATTTTACGCTTGGAATAGCGGATAACGTAGTTGTAATGGACGAAGGAAAAGTAATAGCAGAAGGCACTCCTCCCCAAATTAAAAAGAATCCAAAAGTCTTAGAAGCATATTTAGGGGAATGAACATGAAACAAATGCAGAAAATAGTGTTCTGCCGCTCGGCTTCAATAAAACAGGGCAAGCCAGTGCTAATTGGCAGTGATAAGGTTTAAATATTTATACTAATTACTAATTAGTACTATGGATAAGGGGCTTTTAAGGCAGATTGTGGCCCAGCAGAAGAACGGCTTGTTTGGGAATGAAACCGTAAAAAGAGGGCTTTTGGATGAAATTTCTGGCAGTTTCAAAGACAACCGCATAATAATTCTTACTGGAATAAGGCGCTGCGGAAAATCCACTTTGTTAATGCAATTAATGGAAAATAGAAAAAAGTATTGCTATGTAAATTTTGAAGATGAACGGTTTATTGATTTCAAGGCACAGGATTTTGAGCAATTAAATGAAGTTTTGATTGAAATTTATGGAAACCCTGAAACTTATTTTTTTGATGAAATACAAAACATTGAAAAATTTGAAACCTTTGTACGAAGGCTTCAAGACCAGGGAAAAAAAGTCATTATTACTGGCTCTAACGCTTCTCTTTTGAGCAAAGAACTTGGCACAAGGCTTACCGGCAGATACAAGGCGTTTGGAGTCTATCCTTTTTCCTTTTCAGAGTTTTTGGCGTTCAAAAAAATTGTGCCTGAAAAAAACTGGTTTTTTTTGGCAGAAAAAAAAGTGAAACTAACAAGCGCGTTCAACGAATATCTTCTTGAAGGCGGCCTGCCGGAATATTTGAAATACAAAGACACTACTTATGTGAAAACTGTTTTTGAAAACATTTTGTACAGGGACATTATTGCAAGGTATTCAATAAGAAGGCAGAAATTGGTTAAAGAACTTGTGAATATTCTTGCAACAAATGTTTCTTTGCTCTTTACCTACAATGCATTGAAAAAATCACTTGGATTGTCAAATGCAATTACAGTAAAAGAATATGTGTCTTACCTGGAAAATTCTTTTTTGTTTTTTGAAATGCAAAAATTTGATTTTTCAGTCAGGAAACAACTAAATGCACCAAAAAAAATTTTTTTGGCAGATTCCGCTTTTCACAAAATCAGCGGGGCAAATTTTTCCCCCGACAAAGGCAGGCTATTGGAAAACCTTGTGTTTATAGAATTAAAAAGAAGAGGCGAAGAAATATTTTATTATGCGGGAAATAACGAATGCGATTTTTTGGTTAAAAATGGAACTAAAATCAAAGAAGCCATACAAGCCTGCTATGTTTTAAACAAAGAGAACAGGGAAAGGGAGCTTAACGGCTTAATCGAAGCAATGCAAAAATTCAAGCTAAAACAAGGGCTTATACTGACACTTGAACAAGAAGAAGAAATAAAAACAAAAAACAAAAAAATAAAAATAGTTCCAGCATTCAAATGGCTATTGGAAAAAGAAAACAAAAAATGGTAAAAATGAAAACAAAAATTTTGAGTGATTTTTGAATGAGTTTATTTGATAAAATATCCAAGAAAAAACCAAAAGAAGAAACAGACATGGTTAAATTATTGTATAAATCACATTTGTTAGAAGACTTTCTTGACAATCTTTCAAAAGATGCGCGTTTATCCAAAGAAGAGAGAAAAGAAATAACAGATTTCAAAAACTGTTTTGAAGACAGCCATAAATCTGCAATTGCTTTGTTAAGTGGCGATGCAGAAAGATGGGACGAGTTATTTGCAAAAGGTTGGAAAAGAATTGACTTGATATCGTTAAACCAAAAAGATAAAAAAGAAAAAAATTTTCCAGAAATCATTGCAGAAATCAAGAAAAAAATAACAAAAGAAGAGGGCAAACTTTTGGATTTTGTAAATGCGGCTCATGAAAGAGAAACTGAACTAGAAATTGGATTCATACTTGGCATAAAGGATGGAAAATGGAAAGCAAATTTCAAAACAAGACCGCTTTCGGATTTCACTGATAAATACACCGTAGAAAAATTAAAACAAAAAGACCTCTTAGAAAAAACAAAAGAAATGCCAAAAGGAAAGTGAAAAAATGACAAAAATAGAGGAATATGTTAGATTTACTGCACGCTTGTTTTTTGGAATAGGAATTATTGTAGCCACTATGTTTGGTG
>JAGVNX010000051.1 GCA_020053055.1 Candidatus Iainarchaeum sp. | reverse complement strand
CTAATTTTGAGTCCAAGAAAACCCAAGAAGCAATTAAACAAATTTTGGGGGGGTGAAAAATCTCTTTTACTGCAACCGCCCGGGCTCGCCATGCAAAAATAGTACTGGTTTTCCCTTTGGGTTTGCATATAGTTCGCAATATAATTCGTGTCCTTGTTTGACCTTCAAAAAACCTGTTTTATAAGTTTTTTTCATTTTAAAACCCATTTCAAATGTTTGTTTGGGATTTCTATTCCAAGCTTGTCTTTTTTGTAGTGGAAGTCTGTGCCACCACTAACAAGCAACTTATATTTTTTTGCAAGTTTTATTAGAAATTTTGTTTCTTTGGTTGTTTGGCATTTTTGATTGTATGCTTCTATTCCCATTATCCCTTTTTGCTTAAGTATTTTTACTAATGTTTCTATTTTTTTTGGTTCTTTGATTTTTGAAAACGGATGCGCATAAATTGGAATTCCGCCTGCTTTTTTGATTATTTTAATTGCGTTTTCTGGGTCTGTATCTATTGGCAGGTCTTTTGAAGGATTTAACCAAAAGTAGAGTTTTAGTGCGTCTTTTGCTTTGTATCTTTCTGTTTTGAATTGTTTGTAGCCTTTGTGTGCTAATGTAATTGCAATTTCTTTTTCTTCTATTTTTTTGCATTTTACAAAATTTTTTACTTCCTTAACAGTAATTTCAAATCCTTCGTGCTGCAAAGTTTTGATTGTCCTTTCCAATTGTTCTTCCAATTGTTTTTCCTTCCAAGCAACATACTCCAGCAAATCCTTATTATTGTAATCAATAAAATAACCCAAAATATGGAATCGCCCACAATTAAATTCAATTCCAGGAATTACCCTTACACCCAATCTTTCTCCAGATTTTACTGCTCTTTCAAGTCCAGAAACAGCATCATGGTCCATAATAGCAATTATTTTCAATTTTGCCTTTGCAGCTTTTTCTACAATTGCCTCTGGAGAAAAATCGCCATCAGACTCCAAAGTATGAATATGCAAGTCAATCTTCATTTTTTGCCTCTTTTCTGTTTTTCTTTTTTCTTGATTTCTTGTCTCATTGCTTCAACTTCTTCCTTTGTTTTTGCAATTGCGTTTCCAAAAACATGCGGGTTTCTGCGCTTGATTTTTGCTTTTAAGGTTTCAAGGACTTCGCTTGTTTTGAACAATCCTTTTTGTTCCGCTATCCAACAAAAAACCAGCCAATCCCATAAAACATCGCCAAGTTCTTCTTTAAGATTTTCCCAATCTTCTTTGTCAACAGCCATGCGGACTTCAATTGCTTCATCCAGCAATTCTTTCTTCTGCTTATCAAAAGTGCGCACGCTTGCAACAGGGCATTTTGCTTGAACTTCAGAAACAAGTTTGCGAATTTCTTCAAATAATTCCTTTGAATCACTCATAACGAATCACTTAAAATTTTTTTTGTTCTTCAAATTTTAATTCTTTGAAGGAATGCACGTCAATCCCGTAATGTGCGAAAATTTCTTTTCCGTGCAAGGTGGTTGCTTGTTCTTCCTTAAATCCTAAGTGCTTTAGCCCTTCCAATACGTTTTGTTTGGAATCTGCTTCTATTTCCAAATAAGCTGGAATTAATGGCCATTCGTCAATATCAAACTCAACATCCTTATAGACAAATCTTGTGCGCTTGTTTTCCTGAAAATAGAGTTCTTGCAAGCCCAATGCTTTCAACAGTTCTCTTGTTTCTTCAAACTTGTTTACTTCTATTTCAATTTCTTTTGTTCCATCAATGCTCTTGTTAACCAATTGTTTGAAAGTAATGCTGTGTTCTTTTCCATCGGTCCTTAGCCTTATCCAACCGTGCTGTTTCTCCAATTGCTTGTCAGGAAAATCAAAAATAATTCTATTGTAAGTTTTTGCCCAAAGCTTTTTTGCACCAAGGCCTTTCAGCTTTGAAATAGTGTCTTTTACACTAATATTCAACACACGTATTTCACATTCCATTTTCAATCCCTATTTTTTAAGAATTTTTAATGCCAGATACTTCAAATTTGGTCCAACTTCTTTGCTTTCTTTAATTTGTTTTGCTGCCAACCATTTTGCTTCCAAAGATTCTTCGTTAATTTTCAATTTGCCGCCAGCCACTTTTGCCGTGAATAAAATGTCAATGTCTTTTTTGTCTCTGCAGGGCACTAAGCGCATGCAAAAAGGCAATGGCAATGGCTCAACAACGCTTGTTTTTGCTTTTTTATCGGGCTTTTCCAACAATTTTATTTTTAAGCTGGTTTCTTCGAAAGTTTCTCTTATCGCTGCTTCGTGTGGCAACTCGTTCTCCTCAATATGCCCGCCAGGCAGTACCAAAAAATTGCTTCTTGCTTGCTTTAAAAAAAGAACCTTTTTCTTATGAATAACAAAAACTCCCGCACAATAATGGAGTGGTTTTGAAAAAATATCCGGCATTACAATTCCCCTATGCTATTTTTTTGCCGTTCTCCACTTTTTTTTCTGGATGCAATAAAACAACTTCTTTATTGCCCAAAACCACGCCCAAAACAAGGACTTCAGAAATAAAATTTGCTATTTGTTTTGGAGAAAAGTTCATTACGCAAATAACTTGTTTTCCAACAAGCTCTTCTTTTTTGTAAAGCTTTGTTATTTGCGCACTGGTCTTTTTTATTCCAAATTCTCCAAAATCTATTCTCAATTTGTAAGAAGGGTTTTTTGCTTCCAAAAAATCCTCTGCTTCAATTACAGTGCCTGCTCGCATTTCAACTTTTTCAAAATCCCGCCAGGAAATCATAAAATCACATTTTTCTCTATTTTCAAATTTTTTTTCTTAGTTGTTTTTCGTATTCTTTGAAACCTATTTTTTTATATAATCTGATTGCTTTTTTGTTGCCTGTGAGGGAGTTTATTTGGACAAATTTGATTTTGTTTTGTTTGAATTTTTTTATTGCATTTTTTATTAGGATTGTTCCTGTTCCTTTTTTCCTGAATTTTGGCAGGATGAATATATCCACAATGTAACCAATTTTTTTAAGTATAAACATGCCAGGCCTTTTTTTTATCTCGCAATAAACAAAGCCAACTATCTGGTTTTGAGTTTCAGCAACAAGGATAAATTTGTCTTTCTTGTTTATTCCTTTTTTTACATAACTCTTAAAGTTTTTTACTGCCTTTTTGCTAAAAACTTTGAAAAATGGATCTATTCCATACTCAAATTTTGCGAGTTCTGCACATAATTCTGAAGTTTTTTCAATATCTTTCTGGTTTGCTTTTCTTATGTTCATAATCAAACCATCTTTTTTTATGTGATTATTTCTATTATGTCTTTTTCTTTTAAAATGTGTTCTGCGCCGACTTTTTGCCCTTGGAATTTTGCGTTTGGGCCATAGATTTTGGCATGTTTGAATTGTTCTGCCAGTTCCTTATGAATTTTGCGTGCAAAATCAATTACTGTTGAGTCTTTTTTTAGTGCCAATGGTTTTTCCAAATCATTTTTTGAAAAAACATAGATTAATCCTGTTGTTTCCCAAAGCTTCTGCTTCAATTCTTCGAAATTTGTTTGGTTCATTGCAGAAATTGCCACGCTTGGAAAGTTTGAATATTTTGTTTTTAGTTCTTCGAATTTTTGTTTTGCTTCCGGCAATTCGCTTTTGTTTCCAACTAAAATAATTTTTCCCGTCTTTTCCATTAGCAACCCGGATTTTTTTATTTCTCCAAAAATTTGTTCAGTTTCTTCCAAAGGCTTGCTTAAGTCAGATAATACTATTATTCCGTTTGAGCTTCTCACTACTGCCAAGATTCTTTTTCCCATTCCTTTGTCTTGTGCAGCCCCTTCAATTATTCCCGGCAAATCCAATATTTGAAAACCAACGCCATTAATTTGAACAAAAGCAGCCTGCGGCTTTAGAGTTGTGAAATCATAATCCGCAGTTTTGAAATGTGCGCCACTTAAAGCGTTCAGCAATGTGCTTTTTCCGCTTGAAGGCTGGCCCAACAAAACAAACTGAAAATCGCCTTCTTTCTTAATAGCAAAAATCTCTCGCGCTTTTGTCTTAGACCTTACTCGAGTCTTGTTAATCAGTTCTTCCAATTCAGCACGAATTTCGCCATAAGGCCCTGATTTATATTGTGGAATCTCTGCCAAAATTTTTCGAATTTCTTGAATCCTGGCTTTTCCTTCCAAATTCTTCAATCTTTCCTCTATTTTCTGCTTGGCTATTGCATGTGGCATTGGCATACAAACAAATCACTCAGATAAATAATGGTTTCAAGGATTAATAAGAATAAGGTTTAATTCAAATAAATCAATTGGTTGCTTTTTTTATGTTTTCTGTTTAGTTGTAGCTGTTTTTATTTCTATTTTAAAGCGCCTTTGGGAAAAATGCCTTGCTTGTAAGCTTGGTAGCAGAACGGATCAGGCATTAAAAATTTAAATTTTTTTTATGTTTTTTTGATTTTGCGCTTGTTTTTAAATAACTTTTAAATAAGTGGTATTTGAATGCAGTGGATTTTTGTTTGTTAATTTTGAGTTGATTTTTATGGGTTTTAGTTTGGTTGAGTTGGCTGGTTTTTTGGTTCGAGCTAAAAAGAGCACTTATGCGGGTAATGGTTCTTTGGTTTTGCCTCAGAAACCAGGTTTTAAAGAATTGGAGTTTCGTTTGGGCGATTTTTATTATCGTGACAGTTACACAGGTTATTATCAAGCTCTTGGAATGGAAACAGTGTATTTTCAAAATAAATCTGTTTGGGCAATGAGTTATAATGGTGGCATGAAAAAAGACTTTTATAGTGTTTCTTCTGAAACTTTTGGTTTTTTGAAAAAAGCATTAAGCCTTGTTCCTGAAGAATTTCCTTTTCGAGGCCCAAAAAAATTCAAAGAAAACGATTTTGAATACTCTTTTTCTTTCAAAGGCAATATTGAACAATTTGTTGGAGAAGAAACAATCAAACTCAAAGCAAAAAAAATTTATTCACAAAACATTATCGGCGGACTAATAATTGAAAAAGAACATTAATTTTTTTATTTTTTGTCATAATTTTTACATCTTTTTTTAAGAATTAGGTGTTCTTCAGCCTATTTTTGTAGATGGGCTTTCTTTATTGATGAAACATAGTTTTGGTTCTGCCTTGAAATGTTTTCTTAGTAAGTTCATTAGTTCATTAGCAGCTTCAGTTACTTCTTGTTTTCCGTCTTGTGAAATTGTTTCTATTTGTAAATTGATATTTTTTGATTGTTCCGTTATTTTGGTTTTTTCACATTGATGCCAATTCCACCTTCTGCACAATACTTCCTTGTCATCTTTGAAAATCGCTTCATTTTCATGAGGCCTTGTTATCTCTTTTGACCCCATTTCTTGGAAAGGCTCGTTCCCTTTTGCCAATGTTAGATAAATGTTTCCGTCAATTTTGTCTGCATCGTCACCTCCTACGGAAATTAGGCATTTTAGTGAAATGTAATTGTATAAGTTTACGATAGTGTTTATGTTTGGTATTTGTTCATTATCTAATACTCTTTTCAGCATTGCTTCTATTGAACAGGGGTATTTTTTGGGTTTTGCCCCAAAGGCCGAGAAAGCCTCACGCCAAATTTTTATTTTTGAGTGCTCAGAAATAGTTTTTCCAGCGAATTCTTTTCTCTGTTTTCCTTCCTCAGATCTTAATAATTCTAATATTTCTTTGTTGTCATTTGTATTATCAACGTTTCTTAATGGAATTATCCCTATTGTTGTTGCAGGGAATTTTTTTAAGATTTCAGGAGTTAGAATATAATTTATTTTTACCACTTCGCGTGTTAAGCTAAAATTGGTTGTGCTGTTATTTTCAATAGTTCTGTTTTTTGTTGTTCATTTATTCTTTTTTCATACTCTTTTGTAGCGTCCTTTAATGCTCTGAGCCAAAGCCCATAGATTTGTATCTCTGAAAGATTCTTTGTCCTATAAACTGGCAACCCTGAACTTACATCATCGCAATTCATCCAAAAATCCGCATAATCTTTTGTTAAAAGCTTTATTTCGCTTGTCTTTGGTTCGTCAAAACATTCTATGCCCGGGTATGGCACGAGCACACCCATGTGAGTTACATCAGTTAATCTTTCTTTTATGAATTTTTTTATAAGTTCAATTGTTTTTATAGAAGAGGCATAGGTATCCGATGGCAATCCAAACATCCAGTATGTTTGGACTTGGACGTCATTCTGTTTTATTGTTTTGCAAGCTTGAATTGTTCTTTCTAAACTTATGTTTTTGTTCATATTGTTTTTCTCGAGTTCTGCTGCGCTTTCAACTCCAAGTGCTATTTGATGGCAATTCGCTTTATTCATTTTTTTAGCACATTCATTGTTTATTTTATCTACTCTGCTCTGGCACCACCAAGGAGTGTCTATTTTTTCTTTAATCATCAAATCGCAAAGTTCCAATGCTAATTTTTTGTTATCTAAAAAAGTTAAATCGCCTATTAAAATCATTTCTGGTTTGAATTTTTCTTGCACTATTGCTATTTCCTCTATGATTTTTTCTGGTTTTTTGAATCTAATTTTGTTTTGAAAAAAATTATTGACAATACAAAATTTGCACTGCCCTGAACAACCTCTGCTCGTATAAATCCTTGTGAGCAAAGGTTTTGTTTCTTTTGGCAATAATCCAAAAGCAGGCAAAGGCAGCTCGTTTAAATCTTTTATTAATGGGCGCACATTATTGTAAAATATTTTTCCATTGATTTTTCCAACAAGCCCAGGGATCTTTTCAATATCTTGGTCATTTTTCGAATTCAGTATTTCAATAATGGCTTCTTCTCCTTCTCCTTGAATTATAAAATCAAATTCGTTATCTGTCTCAGTTATTATTTTTTTTGCATTAAATGTAGCATGGATTCCGCCCAGAATAATTTTTGAGTTCGGATTGTGCTTTCTGATTATTCTTGCAATATTTTTTGCGTATGCAAAATTCACTGTCATTGTGGAAATTCCGAATGCTTGAGCATTTTTATTTTTTATTGTTTCTTCAATATTTTGCTCTGAAAGAAAAGTTTTCTTGTTATCTCTGTAATAATGGTCAATAATATTGAAATCCACAAGGTCTGTTTTGAAATTATTTTGAATTAATTTTGCTGCAATTGACAGCAAACCATAGTTTGGTTCAATTTTATGGTCCCCCCACAATATGCCTATTTTCTCCATGGTTTCCCAATATCTTCTTTCAATATATGTTAATTCGCTTCTAAAAACTCTTTTTGTCACAGGCGGATTAATAAGCAAAATGTCCAAAGCATCCTTTTTGTGCATTATCTCTTCAATTGAACGCATTTTAATCTACCTTATACTTTAAATGCCAATACCTGCCCTCAAATTGATGTAAGCTTGATTAATAGGGCCCAGTTAAATTTTGTTCAACGTGTAGGTTGGTTTTTTGTTATTTCTTCTCTATCAAATATTTGCCCTATTTCTTCGTCCGGAGTTAATCCTTTTGTATTGCCTGTTTTTTGGTATTTTTCTTCAAAGTTGTTTACAAATTTTTTTACCTGCTGAATCCATTCGGAGTTTAGATAATATTTTTTGTTATGCTGCACAACAATGCCTTGTTGCAGAAGTTGTTTGACTGTTTTGTGAACTGCCTGATAGGTCAGGCTTTGCCCGTGCCTTTTTGTTAAAAGCGTATAAATTGTTTTTGTTGTCAAAGGCCAGTTTTCCATTAGAATGGATACTATGTGATCTCTTGTATCGGCTTGTTTTTTTTGGATACACGGCAAAATCAAAGCAATCATTTCAACCATTAAATAACACCCGACTCAACCGATTAATATAAACTCGGTTGAATTCTGTTAAACAAAAAAGTTGATTCAATTTTTGCCAAAAAGCTTGAAAAACCTAATAAACAACCCTTAAAAATTGCTACATAAAGTAATGATTTATGCAACTCCCAGTAGGAAAAAGCTCAACCACAAAAGACACAATAATACAAATTTTGAGTGAAGACTGGCCGCTAACAGTCAAACAAATCTATGAAAGAGTACAAAAAAAAGCAGACAAGGCAATAACATATCAGGCAGTTCATAAGGTTGTGCAGGAGCTTGAAAAAGAAAAAATTGTTGAAAAGGAAGGCACTGGTTGCAAGTTGAACAAGGATTGGATTGACAAGGTTAAGCAATATACTGAGGGTTTGGCTCAAGATTATATTGCTAATAAAGGAAAGAACAAGCCTTGTGATGTGGAGTATTTGCATTTGGAGTTTGACACTTTTTTGGATGCTGCAAAGTTTGTTATTAACCGTTTTTATTTTGAATATTCTAATCCTGAAAAAAAGGTTGCTGTCTGCTTTTCTTATCATATTTATGCCCCTTTTGGAATGTCTTCTGAAGAGCACGAGAATTACAAAAGTATGATATCGCAAGAAGAACATTGGGCTGTTAGCAAGGCAGACACGTATCTAGATAGGCAATTTTCCAATTACCTGCTTGGCATTGGAAAGAAATGCATTTCTGGAGCAGATTTTGTTGTAAAGCCAGAAACATATGTTCAAGGCGATTATATTTGTCAAATGTTTCTGCCAATTGAATGCAGAAAAGAATTAGATTCTATTTATGAAAATGTCACAGCCATGGATAAAATGAAGCTTGACCATTACTTTGACAAGGTTTTGTGCGCAAAATACAAAGTTCCATGCATTATTTTCAAGGATGCCAAATTAGCACAAATCTTCAGGGAAGAATTTTTTAGAATAAAAAAAGAAAAAGGAATGTGACAAAAATGCAAACGCCCCAATTTGGGAAAAAATCTTCAACAAGAGATTCAATAATCAAAATTTTAGGGAACGAGTTTTCTCTTTCTGTTAAAAAACTTCATGAAAGAGTCCAGAAGGAATCTGGAAAAAACATCACTTACCAAGCAGTTCACAAATGTGTTTTGCAGCT
>JAGVNX010000055.1 GCA_020053055.1 Candidatus Iainarchaeum sp. | reverse complement strand
GAAGGGCGGATTGAAAAAGCCATTGAAGAATTAAAGGCAATCAAGAATGGCATAGTGAAAGACGTTCAAAAAGTGCCGCTTGGCTTTGGAATTGAAATAATCAAGGCAGCAATCCTGATTGAAGAAAAAAAAGAAGGCGCTTTGGAAGCATTGCAAAAAGAAGTTTCAGCTTTGAAAAGCATTGAAGAAGCAGAAGTAGAAAACATGACATTGCTATAAATCAGTCCCATAGGCTGAATCATGCTCATGCGCCTTGCGTAAAGCACTTTTTCTCAGCCCTGGATTTTCAGTCCTTACAGCAAAGGCATGGGGATTCACCTTGTCTCTTTCTAACGCCCTTCCCCATTCAACCAGTTCGTGCCTGGCTACATTGCGCCTTTCAGCAGCATTTAACAAGTCAGAAACAAGGATTAATGGTTGGTTTAAGCCAAAAACAAAAATGCCATTAATAGCTCTTACATTCTCAGAGATTTTATAAGGAACGCCTTCTGGTAGCCATTCAGCTTGCTTGGAATTCACCCATTCTTCAAAACGCTTTTTCATTAGTAAGCCAAGTTTTTTTGCTTTGCGCAAAACAAGAGGAGTAAGCATCATGCGATTAATTTCTTCAACAGGCCTTGGGTCTGGCAATAACCGTGCTGCAAATGCTGCTTTGCGAACAGTTTTGCGCCTGATTCTTCGCATAATACCCTATAATTGTCTGGTGGTTTATTAATAAGTTTCTTTTCTCATTCCATTTTAATTAATTTTCCTACTGTTTTTTTATTGGTCTTATGATTAAGCGGATTATATTGGAAAACTGGCGCACTCACGCAAAAAGCGAATTTGAATTTGAAAAAGGCACTAATGTCCTTGTGGGGCAAATGGGCAGCGGCAAATCTGCCGTACTGGACGCAATTTGCTTTGCGCTTTTCGGAACATTCCCTGCCCTGCAGGCAAAACGCGTTTCTCTGGAGGAAATAATTACAAGCAAGCCAAACAAGGAAAATTCCGCAAAAATCACTCTTGACTTTGAATATTCCGGAAAAAATTTTGTTGTTGAAAGGACAATCAAAAGAAAAGGCACTAACGAGGCAAAATTGTCGTGCAATGGCAGGTTTTTAGCCGGGCCGAAAACAACAGATGCCACAAAGACCATAGAACAATGCCTTGACATAAATTATGACTTGTTCAGCAGGGCTGTTTATTCGGAACAAAACCAGATTGACTATTTTTTAAAATTGTCTCCTGCACAGAGAAAAACCCAGTTTGACGAGCTTCTTGGCTTGCAGAAATACGAAAATGCACGGGCAAATTCTGTCAGCATTTCAAACAAGCTCAGGGATACTGTTGCAGAAAGGAAAGCCTGGCTGGAAAACCAGGAAAAAAATTTTGACGAAAAAGAAATTTTTGGCTTGAAACAAAAAATCCTGCAAAAGCAAAAAGAACAGAAAGAAATCGAAGAAAAAATCGCGGAAAAAAAAATTGCAATTGAAAAAGCCGGGAAAAAAGAAAACGAACTGAAAAAGCAATGGGAAGAATTCAAAAACCAAAAAGATGCCCTTTTGGGAAAGCAGGCCGACTCAAAAGCTTTGCAGAGAAACATTGGCGAAACAAAAAAAATGCTCGGGGGAAATAGCGGGGAGAAAATAGAAAAAGATGCCGCTGAAAAGGAAAAAGAAATTCTGAAAATCTGCGAAGAAGAAACAAAAAATGAATCTGAAACCCGTGAGCTTCAGAAAAATTCTGACGCGTTGATTAGGGAACAGGGGCTTTTTGAGGAAAAATTAGTGCAGATTAAAAAATCCCTGAACGAATTGAAAAATGCAAAAGCCAATTGCCCTATTTGCAAAAGAGAACTTGGAGAGGAAACAAAAAAGCATTTGTGCAGGGAAAATGACAATGAACAGGAGATTATTGAAAAAAATCAGGGCGGTTTATCTGAAAAAATGAAAAAAATAAGGGGGGAAATTGACAAAAAAAATTCTGCAAAAAAAGAACTGGCAAAAAAAAAGGAAAATGCAAAAGACGAAATTCTCAAATTAAAAGGCTTGCTGAAGGAAATTGAGGTTCTTGGCAGGCGGGAAAAGCAATTGTCGGAATTGCTGAAAGAAATCGAAAAAGCCTCGGAAGAAATTGAAAAATCCGGTTTTGACGAGGAAGAAATGAGAAAACACCAAAAAATGCTAATTGAATCAATGTCCTCTGCAAAAAACCTTGAAAATGAAAAAAGAATAAACAATGAATTGATTATCCAGCTTGAAGCAAACCTGAAAAAAACCGAAGAAACCAAAAAACAATTGGTTGAACTTGAACAATCAATCCAAAAAATTTTAAAAGCACACGAAAAAAGCATTTTGTTCACAAATTCCCTGATTGGCGCCCAGGGAGAACTGCGCGAAGTCCTTGTGGAAAACATTAATATTGCAATGAACGACATTTGGCAAAAAATTTACCCTTACGGGGATTATACAAGTGCAAAACTGGAAATCGAAAAAGGAAGCTATGAACTGAAAGTAAAAGACCGGCTTGAAAACTGGACTCGGGTTGACGGAATTTTAAGCGGAGGAGAAAGAAGCGCTGCCGCACTTTGCATAAGAATAGCTTTTTCCCTGGTTCTGACACAAAACCTTTCCTGGCTTATTCTAGACGAGCCAACGCACAATCTCGACAGGCACGCAGTAAACATTTTGAGCAAAATAATGCGGGAACAATTGCCAGAACTTGTTGAACAAATTTTTATTATCACCCATGACAGGGAAATGGAAAACGCTGCTTCAGGGAGCATTTATATTCTGAATCGCGACAAAGAAAATGACGGCGCAACAATGCCGGAAAAATTAGAAATTAAGGGATAACTAATTAAAAAATATGGCTTGCCTATTGCAAAAAAACCATGCATTTATTTTACTTCTTTTTTTCTGCCTTGATTCTGCGCGTAATATAGGCGGCCATTATGTTTCTGTCAACTTTGGAAAACGGCATGTGCAAGGAACAAAGCATTTCCTTATTTTTTTCAAAGCTTATGGAACACTTGTCGTGGATTTTTTCCAGCAAGATTTCAACGCGCATTTTTATTGCTTTTGGCACAGCTTTTCCCACATAATCACCTTTGCCTTTTTTCTAAGGTTTTTTTTAAAATGGGCTTCTGCAAAGCGTTTTTCTCAGGGCTTTTTGCTTAGCAAAAAGTCTTTTCCCCAAAAAAATGCCTTTTTCAAGTCCAGTATATTTCCTTTACTTCGCCATTTGGAAAAGTCCGCAGGATATTCAATGGCAAAACCCTTTGTTCAAACTCTTTTTTTGCCATTTCATACATTGTCTTCTCATGCTCTGCCTTTACCAATGGCGGCGCACCCAAGGACAATTGCAATGCCCTTGCAGACAATAATCTAGTTTTTTCAAACCTTGAAATTTTTTCCAAAAAAAACCACTTTTAAAAAACAGGTTAAATTTTACGAATTAAAGGACCAATTAAAGAACTATTAAAAAGAAAGGTTAAAAAAGCCCGCTGGGTGCTGCTTTCGCAGGCTAACTTTCTTCCAAATATCCAAGGCCTTTCAGATAGAGTGGCTTGGCAATTTTTCTTGTTTTTTTGAAAATCGCCTTATTGAACGCATAATCAAATTTTTTTTAATGTTTTCTTTGCTTTTGCCGGATTTTTGCCAAAATTATCAAAAAACAATCTGAAACCAGGGACTGCAAATTATAACCCGCATTTTGCAATTGCCAACAAGTATTCGTTTAAGCGTGTGTTGCTGCTGTTTTCTGTTTGATTTTGCTTTGTGGAATTGAATGCCTGGATTGCATTGCCATAAATTGATTCTATTGCATTTGAAAGCTCCGCATTGAAAAATTTGCTTTCCCGATTGCATAAATGCGCTGGCAGATTGTTCAAAAAAAATTCAAGGTTTTTTTTACATTCTGTGGCAAACTGTACTGCAAAATTTTTTTCCAATGCAAAAAAACCTGTTATTACGTTGTTTCCAGAAAAGCATTTTTCATGGGCTTTTTCAACAAGCAAATCCAGGTTAAAAATTTTTTCCCTCGTTTCAAGGATTGTTTTTGACAAAAACGATTCTTTTCCCATGCAGGCCCAGTGCTCTTCACTGAAACCCAAAATTCTTGCATCCTTGTTCTGTTCAAGTGCAAAGGCATCGGCCAGGGGAACAGTGCTTTTCTGGTTCCTGCAAAAAGGCCCAATTGGAATCTGGTTTAGGAAAAACTCGCGTTTTCTTTGCAGGCGGTTTTCCTTAAAAGCATTGTTTTCATGAAAAAATTCTGCAAAAGACTGGCTTGTGGAATCAAAATAAAAAGCATCCTTTAAAAATTCTACCTTCACAAGAGAACTCGGCAAAAGATTTTTGGCAGTTGGTTTCTGCGGCTTGCAGCAATCACAATCAATTGTTTCAAAGCCAATATTATAACAGGCATTTGTCAAAAGCAGGGGAATCTGGGGCGCTGTGTCAAATTCAGGGGTTCCTCTGAAAAAACTCGCGAACTGGGTTGTGTGGGTTTCTTTTATGCTTGTTTTGGACAATTGCTTGGGGGCAAAATTATTTTTGAACAACTGGTTTTCCAAAAAAAGTTCCTGCCTCAAAAAACAGGTTCCGGGAATTTTTTCAAGAGGCAAAAAAAGAATTTTTGATAATGAAACAAGGGAAAGAATGGAATTTGCTTCCGAAGCATCTATTTTGGAGAGTTCTGCAATTGTTTTTGGCAGGGGCTCTGAAAAAAAATTTGTTTTGACATTGGGCAAATCAAAATAATTGATTTTCACAGGCAATTCCCCTTTTGAAGTTTCCTCAAAATCAAAGGCATCAAAAAAGCCCCAGTTTTTTTCAATCAAAAACTGTCTTTCGGGCTCGGGCATTATTGCAAGAGTGCCTGTTGAAGCAAAAATATTGTTTGCAAGGCGCTGTAAAATAGAAAAATTTGAAGAAACCGCTTTGAAAGAAAAATCGGATTCAATCAATTCAAATTTTTGTTTTCCAAGCAAAGAAATTTCACGCTTCAGGGCTTCTTTGGAAATGGCTTTTTTTGAAACCAAAAGGCAAGGAAAAAAAGCAATGCTGGCAGTTCTCTTGAATCCTGAACAGGAAAACTCTGCCAGAACGGCTTTCTTTTCCTCCAAATACCTTAATCCCGTGAGCCAAAAAACAGAAGCAAACTGGTTATCAAAAAAAAGTTCTTTCTCAGTGGATTTTTCCAATGCGCTTTTTTCCTGTTGGGCAATCTGCAAAAGGCAGGTCATAAAAAAAAAAACGGTTTTTCGCCTTAAAAACAATTCCAAGCAGCAGATTTCCCCTATTCCGTTATTTATGGGCTTGAATTGAATTTGCCTTTGCATTTTTCTTTTACACAGATGCTGAAAAAGCGCCTGCACAAACAGTTTGGAGAAGCTTTTTTCAGATGCTCGCAGGCTTCCCAATTGAATCTTTCAATAGGCATTGGCACAGAATTTCCGGTTTTATGGCCTTCAGAATCTTTTTCAAAAAGAGCAGATTCTTCCTTTGTCAATGGCTTTGTAGCATCAATAAAATTAGTCATTTTTTTATTAGGGTCGAATTTCTGCGGTGCCGGAGTATTTTTTCTTGCAGAATAAATAAAACTTGATAATGCCAATTTTTCACCCCAATAAAAAACATTACAATGGAGAAGCAAAAAATATTTAAAAGCTTCCTAAAAAAAACAAAAAAACCCGAAAAAATTCGTTAATAGTGAAAAAAAGCCTTTTCTTAAAAAGAAAAGCCTTGGGAAAAGAACAATGCGCAAAAGAATTGGCTTCTAAAAGAAAAGGGGGCAGGTTAAAGAAATTCTTCTATTTCTTTTTTTTTGTCATCTTTGCTTGCTTCAAAATCAAGAGCTGCCTTTTCCAATGGCATTTCATGCCTGCTTTCCTGGCTTTTTCTTTGCCTGACCTTGAAAAACAGGGGGTAATGCGTGGCTTCTCCGACAATAAGCGCTTCTCCCACGCGCAAGGAAGTAATCATGTCAAGGGAACGATTGTCCAATCCTTCCGAACTTTCTCCAATGTGCTTCAAATCATAAGGATTAGTAATTCTCAGGATTATGTGGGTATTGCATTGCGCAAGGACTGTTGTGCTCAACTGAATCGGCCTCTGGGAAATCACACAAAGAGAAGCGCCGAATTTCCTTCCTTCCCTTGCAATTGTCTGGATAATGCCCCTGCTAATTGCAGTTTCTTCTGAAGACTGTTGAGGGCAAAACTGGTGGCTTTCCTCCAAAACCAAAAGGAACGGCGGAACACTTTTGTCTCTGCGCGCGTAAAACAATCTGCGAGCAATATAACTTACAATTATTTGTTTTCTTCTCAAATCAATCAGTTCTGACAAATCGATTACTGTCAATTTTCCCGGCTGGACCAAATCAAAAACTCCGGGATTGTCTATTTTGCCAAAAAGCCGCAAGTCTTGCAGTTCGGAAATCCATGCAAGCAAAGGGCCTCTGGTGTTTTCCCCAATTTCCGCTTTTGAAATTTCTTCTTTTGCATCAAGCAAATCAAAAGGCCCTTTTCCGGAACGCATTTTTTTCTGCAAATCAGAAAGCACTTTTCCAAGCTCTCTTTTCATAACAGGGCTCAAGCCCTTGATTAAAGAGTCGAGAGTATTAACGCTTAATTTTGGAACCCCGATTTTAATGTCTGCTGCTTTAACCAAAATTGTTTTTGCACTGTAATCAATTCTTCCTTCGCCCGGGTTTCTGTCGGCAAAACTCGAATATTCTCCGTGAGGGTCAAAAACAATTGTTGCTATTCTCCCAGACTCTTTTCTTCTGTCTAAAAGCTCTTCAAACAAAACAGATGCCAAAAAACTTTTTCCCGCGCCGGAAGTAGCCAAAATCGCCAAGTGCTTTTTCAACAAGCTTGTCATTGAAATTTTCACTGGCAAATCATGATTCTCAACCTTGCCAATCTCCAAGCCTTTCTCATCAAAATGGAAAAAAACTTTCAAATTTTCATTCGACGCAATTCTCACTCTTGTCCCAGGCCCCGGCGGCAAAGTCGCCCTGTTTGTAAGGCCGCCCTTAAAAACACCAAGAGGCCTTGTTTTTGCAACAAGGTATTCCCATTCAGCAGTCGGAAACTGTTCAAAAAGCTTTGCGCCAGAACTTTCAAATTCCTTTACGCTTTCTGCCCTCTCAAAATACCTGTTTGTTTTGAAAACATCTGTTACAAGGCAAATCATTGTGCCCTCAGAATAATCAAGCTCAACAAACTGGCCCCTGTGCACTACTCCCTGATTCACTACAAAATCAAGCGCAGAAGGCGAAGGAGATTCAATCCCAGAAATAACAGTGCCAATTTCTTTTTCAGTCAAAAAATCACCAACTCAATTTTTAACAAATCATTTTTTATTAATTCCCAATTCTTGCTTTTAATTCTTTCCTGATTTTTTCTGCTGATTTTTCATTAGCAAGAATTGCAATTCCCTCAAAGCCGCAGTTCATGCACTTGTACTGCCCGAAAGCAGCTGCCTGCGCCTTCCAAGGAGTAACAGCGGGCTTCAAATTTTCAGAACCGCACTGCGAACAAATCTTTTTCAATTTTTCTGGCATCAAACCCACCTTTTTGTTTTTCTTGGCCTCCATTTTTTCTGCGCCAAGCGAAAACGAATTTGCGCACGCGTAATTGGTTTTTTCCAAGCCCCAGGCTTTTGAAAATCAGATATTAGTCTTGCCTCATCTGGCGTAATATGTATGACATCGACTTTTTCAGCTTTGAGGCGGCTTTCAACACGCGCAATTGCCTGTTCAGGCGTTAAGCCCTTCCTGACAAAATAACACATGGCTGCTATTTGTGCGGTTTGCCCTCCATAACAATGCATAAGAGTGCCTTTTTCCAATTTGGACAATGCCCGCAAAATAATAGACCTTAAAGGACGCTCATCTTCAACAAGGTTTATGTTTACAATCTCAACTTTAATGCCTTTTTCTTGAAGCCAATGCTCCTCATAATGCTCCTCAGATGTCAGAAGACCAAACATAACCACTTTTTTTATTCCCAGTTTTACGATTTCTTTCATATCGCCCTCGTCTTTTGGCCTAGAAGAAATAAAAATCCTGTTTCTTGAATCAATCTCAACTGGCTTTCTCGCAAACATTTTCTTCACCTTTTTTCAAAATAGCCTATGCAAAGCTTCTTTTCCCCAGGCTTTTCTTTTTTAAGAAAAGGCTGGCTTCAAAAAGGCCTGTTGCTTCTTCTCATCCTGATATTAACACTTCTGCCTAACTTATCTAAAATTTTTTGGTAAACTGTTTCAATTTCTTCAGGCTTTAAGCGGGCATGCAAATCTGCTTCTATGAGAATGCTTGGATACGCATATTCCCTGTGAAGGCAGGAAAGAGAATAAGCAATTCCTGCAATTTGATTTACAAATTCTGAAAAATCGTTTTGTGAATTGTGAAGAAACTCAATTCTCATAGGCCTGTCAAGGGAAACCGGCTTAATGTAAAAAGCATGAACCTGTTCTGCAAATTTTTTGTCAAAATCCATTAAAACAGGGTGTTTCTGGATATCAGGAGAATACTTAAAAGCCATGCTGCGCTCTCCCTCTTTAAGGAGATAATCGAGCAGAATTGAATCGTAACAATCATCAAGGTCTTTTGAAACAATGTTTTCTTTTGCAAGAATTTCTTCCTGCAAAATGCTTCTGAACCTGCTTCCTCTGGAATCCTCAACGCAGCCTATTAAAATGCAATTGTTTTTTTCAGCTGTTTTGTACAAATCCTGAAAAGCACCAATCAATTCATGGTAAAAATCTTTTATTGTGGAATCGCTGCGCGGCTTGTCGGGATACTGGGGAACAATGCTGCCATCCAAAAAACAAAACTGCGGCTTGTGTGTTTCAATAATTTGTTTTGCAATTCCAATTTCAACAAGCAGCCTGCGGATGCTTTTGGAACAGGCAAACTCGTCAAGCTCAAGAGCCCTGTTGGAAAGATACGGCGTTGGAAAAGAAAAAAAATTTGGATAATAATTTGCTTTGGCAACCTTGTTATCCTTGTAATCAAAAACAACTCCCACCCCCCTGACAAGAGTCAAATCAAGCGCCAAAAATTCTTTGCTGACAAAGCCGGAATCAACACCTGCAACCTTGCAATCAAGGGGAATTTTTTTCACGGAAAAAACAATCTTTTCTTCCAGCAGTTCTTCTGAAGAAAAACTCGCAAGGTCTTTTTTTAAAAAGGGAAAAATTTTTTTTGCAAAAGAGCTTCTCTTCGCATCAAGGCGTTGAATGCTTGAAACGGCCTCTTTGATTACATTATTGATATTTTCCATAAATTCCGCCTTTCAGGCAACCCTTTGTTCTGCGCATGAATTAAAAAAAGCAAATCCTTTTTTAAGCTGCCGCAGGCAAATTTCCGCTAAAGGGCATTAAAACTGGCTTTCAAAACCAAACAGGCGTTGCCCTCTGGCGTCCCGTGGCTTTTTTTTAATTTGCCTTATTGCATCAAAAATTACACGCGCATTTTTTTCATTTCGCGCTGTATGCATTGGGTCAGGGTCATTTAAAAAATCCGCACAAGCCTTAATAATGCCGGGATGTGCTTTTATCCAAGGATGTTCCTTAAATTCCCTTAAAATCAAGCCGGCAATCTTCAAGGCAGAGTTAATTCTTTTTCCGCTTTTGGAAAAAAGCCATTTTGGCTTTCTTTCAGGGTCTCGCATTGTCCACTCAAGCTGCCCGCTTTCTGTTTTTCGGATGCTTGTTCCGGCAGATTTTCTCGCAGCCATATTTAAAAAATAACGCAAATTGGCTATAAAAAGGTTTTGCAGCCCGAAAAAAACACGCGGATTAAGAAAAAATAAAAATTTAGAATGCCAGCCCAAAAGCAAAAACTCGCGAAACACAGCATGCTTTTTAAATATATATGAATCTTCATTCATATGAACTGCGGTTCATAAAGGGTGGTTTTTTGAAATCTGCGCCTTACCATTTGTGCTTTGAAACTTTGGGGAATGACCTGCGGATAAAGATTCTTTCCGCGCTTGCTGAAAGCCCGAAGAGCGTGCAATTAATTGTTGGAAAAACCGGCGCCACCCAGAGCACAGTAAGCCATGCCCTTGCCGAATTGAAAGAATGCAATTTTGTTTCTTCCATTGCAAGAGGAAAGGAAAGGATTTACAATTTGAACAAATCTTTGTCAAACGTTGTTGGAAATGCAAAGCCAGGAACTCCTGCGTTTTTGAGCGTAATGGAAAAGCATTTTCAGCAGAACTGCAGGAACAAATGCAGGAAAATGGGTTGAATTCTTTAGAATGCGGGGGCAATTGAATGAAAAAAATTTATTTGGACCATGCTGCCACTACTTATGTTAGGCCGGAAGTGAAAAAGGCAATTCTGCCTTTTTTTGACAAAAATTTTGGGAATCCTGGGAGCTTTCATTCAATCGGGCTTGAAGCAAGAAAAGCGCTTGATTCTGCACGGGAAAAAACCGCAAAAGTTTTGAATTGCCTGCCGGAAGAAATTGTTTTTACAGGAAGCGGAACAGAATCCTGCAATCTGGCCTTGAAAGGAATTGCTTTTGCCCTGGAAAAAAAAGGCAGGCACATTATTACGCAGAAAACAGAGCATCATGCAGTCCTGCGCCCCTGCGAATGGCTCGAGAAGCAGGGCTTTGAAATAACTTATTTGGGCGTAGATAAATTTGGAATTGTGGATTTGAAGCAACTGGAAAATTCAATAAGAAAAGACACTATTTTGATTTCAATAATGTATGCAAACAACGAGATTGGCACAATCCAACCGATAAAGGAAATTGCGGAGATTGCAAAAAAGCACAATGTTTTGTTTCACACTGATGCCTGCCAGGCAGCAGGCCTTGAAAAAATTGATGTGCAAAAATTAGGCGTTGACTTGATGACAATTAATGGAAGCAAAATTTATGCCTTGAAAGGAACAGGGCTTTTGTTTGTAAAAAAAGGAACTCCTTTGGAACCATTGATTCACGGCGGTTCACAGGAATTTGGATTAAGGGCAGGAACTGAAAATGTTGCGGGCATAGTCGGATTGGCAACAGCGCTTGAATTAGCTCAAAAGGAACGGAAAAAAGAATCTGCCAGATTGGTTAAATTAAGGGATTATTTGATTAAGAGCTTAATGAAAAAAATTCCCAAAAGCGTTTTGCTTGGGCATCCTCAAAAAAGGCTCCCAAATAATGCTTCAATTGCTTTTTTGAATGTTGAGGGAGAAGCAATTTTATTGCATTTGGACAGGGAAGGGATTTTTGCAAGCACTGGAAGCGCTTGCACTTCGCATTCTTTGGAGCCGAGCCATGTTGTTTTGGGAATAGGAATGCCTTATGAAGTTGCCCATGGCTCAATAAGATTTTCCCTTGGCAAAAAAACAACAAAAAAAGACATTGATGCGGTAATAAAAAAATTGCCGAAAATTATTGAAAAATTAAGAAAATTAAGCCCTGTTGAATTAAGCAAAAAAGAAATCGGGTTGTGAAGGTGAAATTTTGAAACACGGATTCAGGCCGGATGTTGTTGGAAGCGAAGGCTGGTTTTATTCCGAAAAAGTCAAAGACCATTTTTTTAATCCAAGAAACATTTTCAAAAACAAGGCAGAAGCAAAAAAATACAAGGCAGACGGAGTTGGCCAAGTGGGAAGCCCGGCTTGCGGGGATATTATGCGCATTTGGATTAAAGTTGACAAAAAAACAGACCGCATCAAGGAATGCAAATTCCAAACGTTCGGGTGCGCCTCTGCGATAGCTTCAACTTCAATGTTAACAGTAATGGTTACTGAAAAAAAAGGAATGAAACTGGAAAATGCCTTGAAACTGGCTCCAAAAGACATTATGAACAGGTTAGGCGGATTGCCGGAAAGAAAAGTGCATTGCTCTGTGCTTGGAGACAAAGCCTTGAGAGAAGCAATCAACGATTATTTCAGAAAAACAAAACAATTTGACAGGATAACAGAAAAGGAAACAAAAATCATTGACAAGGCATTGAAAATCACAAACAAGGACATTGAAGAAGCAGTCCTTGAAGGCGCAAAAACTTTTGAAGACATCCAAAAAAGAACAAAAATAGGAATCAGTGACAAAAACTGCATTCCAGAAGCCAAAAAACTAATTAAATATTATAAAGAAAAGCATTTTGGAAAAAACTAGTTTTTTTCAGGAAACCCTTCACACGTTATTTTTACTGTCTGCTGGCGCGCAGCTTTGCCCTCATAAGTCAATGCAAAAGAATAAACTGCAGGATATGGAAAATCATCTGCTTTGCAGCCTAATCCCAAAGCTTCCTGGCTCAAAAACAGGTTATTGATTATGATATTGTTTCCTGACGCGATTTGAATGCTGTTGCCGCCATTGATTCTGTTATAACTCTGCCCATTAATATAATATGGCACAAAAAGCTGTACAAACATGCAGCTTGGATATTGCTGGCTGGAATAGCTTTTATTGTCAGGTTCTACGCCCACAACAAAAATTGTTTCCCCAGTTAAATTTTTCAGTGTCATTTTTCCAGAAGTATCGCCAGTGTAAAGATAACCCCAAATATTACACGAGCCGTTTGGGCAAACTGCAAGGGCATAATTTTTTGAATAAGGCAGAGCATAATTTTCAACTATTATTTTTGGGTCGCTTGAATAACAAGCAAGCTTTGGCGACAAAACAACAAAAAAAACCGAAACCGCGGTAATAAGAAGCACCATAATCGAAACAAAAACCAGAAGATATTCGGGAGACGATTGCGCCTTAAAATCCATTTTTATTCACTATTCCTATTCTTAAATATAAGATTATCAGATATTTATTTGTAATGGTGATTGCATGCCACTTAAACAGGCAATTGTTGTAAGAACAGACTTAAAAATGGGAAAAGGAAAAACCTGCGCCCAATGCGCCCATGCAAGCATAGAAGCAATGCTGAAAACAAATCAAAATAATGTTGCAGAATGGCGCGCATCGGGAATGAAAAAAGTTGTCTTAAAAATCGCTTCAAAAAAAGAATTATTCGAATTGTTTGAAAAATTAAAGAAAAAATTTCCAACAGCCCTGATTAAGGATGCGGGCCTGACGCAAATCGAGCCCGGAGAAGCAACCTGCATTGGAATAGGGCCAGCAGAAGAAAAAGAAATTGACGCTTTTATCGGGCACTTGAAACTACTTTGATGCAAAAATCGAATTCCGAAAAAGGCGCATTGGTTCACAAAAAAAACAAGGAATCGTGCCTGCAATTGATACAGGAATGCCAAACCTGCAATCGAGTGGTTGATAGAGTAAACAAGGAAATTATTTTGTTAAAATAACGAGCTTTTTTAAAACTTCCAGAGACAAAAATTGCCGTTTTTATGGGTTACAGCGCTTGTTTAAAAAATCAATATTTTTTTGTCGGTTCACTGCCTTCAAATACTTTCCACGGGATAACAATTGCGGGAAAATGCTTTTGGCGGGGTTGATCCCCACTAAAAATTCTTTCAACATCAATACTCAAATTTCCAACTCCATACCCAACCATTCTTACTTGGTGTTTTCCATCCACGGTTTGTGCATAAAGCGATTTTTCGTGAATGCCTTTTGGAAGTTTTTTTCCAGGTTCAAATTCAACAACCAAATCCATTTTGATATCCATGGCAATTTCAGAGGAATTTTTTGGGGGAAGAACGGTTACAGGAACCTTTAATCTAGCTAAACAAAGTTTTTCACTTATTACAATCCACTCATTTACCACCGGCATTCTTTCATACCTCTTAAGTGGTCTTAAGGTACTTACCCTAGCCATTCCAATTTCTCTTGGCCTAGAATTTTTCGTTCCCAATCCGGCTAAAAATTCTTTTGCTGCTTCGAATTCGGCAAGATTTTGGGGCCTAATAGTTCCTTTGACAATTAATTTAGCTCTTGTTTCTGACAATGGTGAAATTCGTTTTTCAATGCCTCTTTGTGGAGGTCTTTCTCCTGGTTTCATACAATCACGGTCATACAGCCAATTAGTTGCCATAAACTAATATTTATAATTTGCCCCGCTCTTTTGCTATAAATAAACCAGTTTTTAAAAACCGTTCGAAATAACAAAACCTTTTTATTATTCAAAAACGGATTATTGCCATGGCTTGGAATACAATTCTGGACATTCAATACAAGTGCAAGGAATGCAATCGTTACCGGGTTTTCAATCCGCATGACATTTCGAGAAAACCCCTTGTGCAAAACCTGTTGTCAATTTTGCAACAATTTTTTGAAAAACAATTAAAAGAATTGATGCAAAAATCGCAAAAAGGCAGCTGGGCATCAAAGAAAAGATTTTATAGTGTTGTGTATTTCATGTGTATATTGAGTGTATGTGGTGTGTAAATATGATTGATGCGCGGGTAAAACTGAATCAGTATACCAATCGGGTGCTTTCTATGGTCAAAGCCAAATATGATTTGAAAGACAAGAGTGAAGCCTTGAACCGTTTTGTGGAATTGTATGGTTCGAATGAAATTGAACTCGAAGTTAAACCTGAATATGTCAAAAAGATTCTGGCTGTAGAAGAAGCGCACTTTAAAAAATACGGCCATAGGGCCACTACTATAAAACAGTTGCGTTCCGAAATAGAAGGAAACTGAATGCCTTTTTCATATGATTTCAGCGATTTGTTAAAGGAAAAGCTGTCCACGCTTTTCAAAAAGGACCGCAAGCGGTATGAAATTGTTTTGAAAAAAGCCGAGCAGATTGTTCAAAGCGATTGGCAAACAATTGACCATTTCAAAAACTTGCGGCACGATTTGAGCGACCAGAAACGCGTACACATTGACAAGAGTTTTGTCCTGACCTTCAAAGTCGAAAAAGACAAGAATTTCATTCTGTTTCTGGATTTTGACCATCACGATAACATTTACAAACTCTGAACAAAAAAAACTCTTTCAACTTTTTTTGTTTTTCAAAAAAGCTTATGCTGGGCTAAGCAGGGAGTTTGCAACGATTTCAAGGCATTTGTTTTTCCAGTCTGTTTTTGGAATTTCGTTGCAGATTTTTTCATCTGCCTGGTCTTCTGCAACAGCAGAAATACAGGCATATTTTACATTGGAATTGTCATTCGGATTGAAAGCGCTTACGGAGTAATTGCAAAAAGAAGTATTTGCCTTGTCAACAGCAAGAGTTTTCACACAATTGTTTCTTGCTGCAATGTCACTGATTTTTGTGCAGGGTTCAACAGTTCCGGAATCGTCGGCTTCTGCAAAAAAACAGTAATCTTTTCTGTCAGGATCAGTAATTTTTTCGCAGTCACTGCTTAGTGCAGGCTCTGGTGACAACTGAGTATTGTCAGGCAATGTTGTGCCTTCCAAAACTCCCGAATCAACAAAATCGGGCTGTTCAATTGATTCAACAGTTGGCGATTTTGCTGCCTGCATAACAAACCAGGCAATGCCGGCAATAACCATAAAAACAACAAGGATTTCAATTGCTTTTTTTGCTTCCAAAAAAGACCACCAATTGAAATATATAAGCACTAAACAAATATATAATTGTTTTTTTCAAATGATTGGGGGGAATTGCGTGCAACGGGGTTTTTTTTCGCGGATTTTCAGGATAATACAGGAAAGCAATTTGCTATTGGAAGTGCTTGATGCACGATTTCCCGAACTGACAAGAAACTTTGGAATTGAAAAAAAAATTTTGAATTCCGGAAAAAAACTAGTTTTTGTCCTGAACAAAAGCGATTTGTCAACAAGGGAAACCCTGTTCAAGGAAAAAAAAATCTTGGAAAAAATCGCGCCCTGCGTTTTTTTAAGCGCAAAGAAAAGGGACGGAGTGAGAAAACTGCGTGAAGCAATAGGAAAAGCGATTTGCGGAAAAAAATCTGTTGTCGGAATTATTGGCTATCCAAATACCGGAAAAAGCAGCATTATCAATGTTTTGCGCGGAAAGTCAGTGGCAAAAACAGCTGTAAAAGCAGGCTTTACAAGAGGCCAGCAATTTGTAAGAATCAGCGAAAACATAATGCTTGTTGACAGCCCCGGCATAATTCCTTTTGCACAAAAAAACGAGTTTGAATTAATGCTTGTCAATGCGAAAAACGCCGAGCGCCTGAAAGACGCGGAAACAACAGCATTACAGCTGATTCAATGGCTATTGCAAAAAAACCCAAATTCGCTGAAAGAAAATTTTGGAATTGAAGAAGCAGATTCTGAAAAAGCATTGGAACAAATTGCCATGAAAAAAAACAAGCTGTTGAAAGGCGGTTTGCCAGATACCCAGGCAACAGCAAAAACCCTAATTCAGGACTGGCAAAGGGGAAAAATCAAAGTTTAGAATGATTGCCAAAAATCTGGCTGTCACATTCTCTTTTGGTCAAGCAAGTGCCTATAATCTTCAAGCGCTTTCAGGGCTTCCTGCAGCAGGATTTTTATGCGCAGGCCGTCCTTGTTGTTTTCAAGCCTGAATTTGACTTCATTAATGACATCATCCAAAGGAACTCTCATAAAAATCAGCAAAAATAATTGTGCAAAAAAAGAATTAAAAAGCCATTGAATTAGGGGGCAAAGAAAGATTTCTCTCCAAAAGTTTTCGCTGCCAGGCGTGTTACAAAAGCGCTTCTGCGATTTCTTTTATTGTTTCGGCTTTGCGCTGGATTTGCTGTGCTGTTGAAATTGAAAGCTGTATCCCATAATCCGCTTCGCTTTTGTGTGAAATAAGGAATTTGTATGCGCTTTGGTATTTTGCAGAATCGTTTCCCAAAAATCCAGCCAGTTCCCTGAAATAACTCGTGTCAGAGTGCTGTTTGTGGCTCGGGATTTTTGCCAAAAATTTCTGGCAAAGCGCATTGTGGTAATTGATTGCAGCATTGATAAATAAATGCGCCGCTGTGTGGAATTTTTCTTCAGAAAACTTTTCTCCTGCAGCTTCAAACCTTTCGTTTGCCAAATCAAGGTGCTGCCTGTAAGTGTTCAAGCCATTTGCCCCCTTTCAGAATTTTTCCTTTTGCTAAAATGTTCCTTATGAATTCGTCTTTTTCTTTCCAGCGCGTTTTAATTTCTTTTTTATCCAAAAAAACATGGGAAAAAGTTATGCCAGTTTCTATTGATGCTTGGACAAAAGCCTCTGCGATTTTTTCTGCAATTGGGCTGTTTTTGTCTTCCAAGCCAATCATTACATCCAAATCAGATGCGTGTGAAAAATCCTGCGTTGTTCTTGAGCCGAAAACAACAATTGCCTTTATGCTCCGGCTTTTTATTATTGGCATTGTTTTAAGCCTGTCAATAAGCGGTTTTTGGAAATCCCTGGCTTTTTCAAAAATGCTTTTTAATTCCGGGAGAAGGTAAAAATTCTGGTTGATGCTTACCAGCTTGTTCCTGCCTTGTTCCTGCGACAAAATTAAGCCGCCTTCTTCCCAGTCTTTTATTATTCTTGAAACAGTGGCTTTTGGCAGGCTGCAAAGCCTTGACAATTGGGAAACCGAAAAAACAGCCTGCCGGCTAAGAATCCCCTCCATGAGCAAAATTTTTGATTTAGAATCAAATATTTTCTGAACCGGGCGCAAGGAACCACCATTAAATTAATGGAACATATGTTTCATATTTGGAACATATTAAAAAGTTATTTCTTTTCAGGAAGTGCGCTTTGCCCGCCTTCTTTCTGCAGTGCCATGGATATTTCTCTCCAGAATTCTTCCTGTTTTCCGGATTTTCATTTTAATTGTGATTGCAGGCCTGTTATTACTTCTAGGTAGAGATTGTGCCTTTCTGCTTCTTTGTGGGAGATTGCATAAAATTTTCTTGTTTTGTGGAAAACCCCGGGCTTTAAAAAAAACCATCCTTCTCTTGGATATTTCCAGGCAATAATGGCTTCTATTCCTGCACGGTTGCACCAGGACAAAAATTCTTCCATTGAAGCGAGCGGAATTGACAGATTATTTGAAGCCCAGGCTTTGCATTCAAAGGCAAGCTGCTTGGTTGGCTTCAGGGCGATTATATCCGGGGCTGGCAAAGAGGTTTTTCCGCTGCCAGCTGTGCGGATTACGCTGAAGCCCTTGCCAAAAAGCAGGTGAATAAGCTCTCTTTCTGCGTTTGCGCCTTTCGTGTAATGAGTCATAGCCACTAGTAAAAGCCCGAAAAGCAATATATTAATATGCCTTCCCATGGATTGTTTTTTTATTGAATTAGAGCAATTACAATGCGGGCCAGATAGCGCGCATTGAAAAATTGTTTTTATCCCTTTAGGGTTTAAAAAAAATGGTTTTATGCAGGAATTTGTTTTCAATGCAAAAGTAATTGCAAATGCCCCGCGCTTTGAGATTGCGGGCTTTAATGATGCTAAAAACCAAAAGTTTTTAGCCGGCAATAATTCCAATCCAGAATTATTGGGTTGCAAAGAGCTTAAAATCAAGGTTTGCAGCCAGCCAAGGGAAAACAAGGCTAATCTCGAAATTGTTCGGGAATTAAAAAAAAAATTTGACGCTGAAGCCAGCATTTTAAAAGGGCTGAAAAGCAGCAGAAAAATAATTCGGATAAGCATTTTGGAAAAAGATTTTCTGGAAAAACTCCGGCAATAATTGCTCTAATTCTATATAATGGAAGTGATTTTTAATGGCTAAAACATATTTAAATACTGTTAAATACGAAATCAAAGCAAAATTTGAAATTCAGGGAATAGTTGACAAGCACGATATTATTGGCGCTATTTTTGGGCAATCCGAAGGATTGTTAGGCGAAGACATGGATTTAAAGGAATTGCAGCAATCAGGCAAAATCGGCAGAATTGAAGTTAATTCGGAAATCCAAATGGGAAAAACAATTGGCAATCTTATTGCACCAAGCAGCATGGATACAGTAAAAACATCCATGTTAGCGGCAAGCATTGAAAGCGTTGACAAAGTCGGCCCCTACGAATCAAAATTTGAAATAGAAAAAATTGAAGACAGCAGGGCAACCAAAAGAACAGCCCTTGCCGAAAGGGCAAAACAATTATTGCAAAAGCTAACTGAAGAAATGCCGCAGAGCCACGAACTGGCACAAGAAATTGTCGGCGAAAAACGGGCAGCAGGGCTAGTGGAATTCGGCGAAGAAAAACTGTCAGCCGGGCCTGAAGCCGAAACAAGCAGCGAAATAATTCTTGTTGAAGGCAGGGCAGATGCCTTGAACCTCCTGAAAAGCAACATTAAGAATGTTATAGGAATGAACGGGGCAAAAATCCCGCAAAGCATTGTTGATTTAAGCAGAACAAAACACATCACTGTTTTTGTGGACGGAGACAGAGGCGGGGACATGATTGCAAGGCAATTGATTCAAACTGCAAACATAGAATTCATTGCCAAAGCCCCGGATGGAAAAGAAGTTGAAGAATTAGTGAGAAAAGAAATCCTGCTCAGCTTGAACAAAAAAATCCCAGCCGCAATGTTCAGTTTCAACAGGAACTCTGAAAACAGGGAATTTTCTCCAAGGCCAAGAAGATTTGAAAGACGGCCATTTGGAAGCCCAAAGGGACGGCAAGAATTGGGGCCAACTTTGGGGGGAAGACGCCCCTTCAGGGACAACCACACGCCAAGAAACAGCGAGTTTGGCCCAAAAAGAAATTTTTTTGAGAACAATTTTGAACCAAGGCCATTGCCAAAAATAGAGGATTCCAGAAGCGATGCTTCTCCGGAAGAAATGCAAAAATTTGGGCAGATAATGCAGCAATTGCACGATTCCCTGAACGCAAGGTTCCTTGATGAACAAAATAATACAATAAAAGAAGTCAAAGTAAGGGACATGCTGAAGGAAATGCAGGAAACACCAAATTCAAAAGCAATTGTTTTTGACGGCATTGTGACAAAACGGCTTGTTGATGCTGCTGAACAGGGCAATATCAATTATTTGGTCGGAGTAAAAAAAGGCAAAATTGAAAACAGCGGAAAAGTAAAAATAGTTACAATTGCATAAAAAAAAGCCTTTTTGACGCGCACGTTCAAGTTTTTTGCCAGCTTTTTGGAAGCGAGCTTGCGAGCGATCCGAAAAAGTTGGCTTTCAAAAGCCCTGGAAAAATGCCAAGCAATTGATGCACGTAAAATTTTTCCTTGGTTGACATTGTTTGGAAAAAAGAAAAAACTGGCTGGCAATTAAAAAATTGCCAATTCCAACTATTTTAAAAAAAAGAATCAAATAATTGATTTTATTTTTTGTGATGTGCCTGCAGCTTATGGGGCCATTGCTGGACTTTTACTGCCCTGGGAAATGGCTTATAAAGCCAGATTCCAAAGAAAATCACTGCAATGCCAAGGCAAATCTTGATTATTGAATTCAAAAGCACTTGGACTCTCTGGGAATTCCCCAAAGGGGAATTTGTCTGCAATTGCACTCCGGTAAGATTATAAAAAGACTGTTGGCAGTAAGTCAAGCGCATCTGCGAATACTCCGGCAAATCCGCGTTTATGCTGTTCATGCAAACAGGATAATCTTTTAATGTGCGCCAGGAATCAGAGGCATTAATAACGGAATTTATCAAAAGTGCAAAACCAATTATTATTGCCAAGGAGCCGACAATCCTAATAAAATAAAAATTCTGCGAACCAACATTGAAAAATGCGTCTCTCACCAAATCACCTAATCTTATAACGCATTATTTGTATTTAAATATTTGCTTAAGGCTTTTTTTAGGAAAAAACGCCTTAGCATGATGCCAAGCAGAGAAACAGCGAAACAATTGTTCTGCAAATTGGTTTGGCAAAAAAGACACTCTGCCAAAAAGAAGCCTTTTCTTTGTTTTGGCAGGAAAAATGTTTATCAAAAGTTTAGGTTTCTTTTCTTTTGGCAACCCGCATTTTTTTTTCTTGCAAAGAAAAGAAAAAGCAGGGCCCGTGGTCTAGTGGTTATGACGCCACCCTTACAATTTTTTTATTAGGAAAGGTGGAGACCGTGAGTCCAATTCTCACCGGGCCCATTCTGAAATAGTTAGAAATAAAAACCTCAAAGCACAATATACTTGAATGCTCCAAAACAAAGCCCAGGCAGGCCTGGAATACCTGATGACTTATGGCTGGGCACTGGTAATCATAGTAGTGGTAGCTGGAATGCTATTCTTTGTAATGGCAACGCCAACACAAAGCATAAACTTCAACAGCACAACAAGAGACATCATAATAAGGTCAAGCAACGTAACAACAGACGCACCACCAATATACACAATAGAACTCCAAAACACATCAGGAAAAAACATAACCCTGACAGCAATCACACCCACAAACCTCATAGTTAACTCCCCCTATGACGACTGCACACAACCCAGCTGCAGCATTCCAATAACAAGCGGACAGATAATAAAAATAACAGGAACACTAGCCTCTGGATACTCAAGCAGCGGTGACATTTCAATACAATACACAATAGACACCTATGCAAAAACAGCAACAATAAGCGCAAACGGAACAAGGCCTCCAGTAACAACGCCAACTTGCGCAGACATGGGCGGATCGTGCCAAGCACCTACAATATGCAGTGTTACTGGCGGGGTTAACATTGGCCAATATAATTGCACAGCGCCACAAATTTGTTGCCACCACTAAGCCAACAAAAAGAATCTTTTTTTGGCACCAATAATGCCTGTTACGGCATGCAGCTGCTTGCAGCAAGGCATATTTTAAAGGCAAAAAGCAAAAAAAAGTAAGTGGTTTTGAATGAAAAAAATAAAAGCAATTATTTTTGATTTGGACGGAACACTAATTGACACAATCCCCTATCATGCGGAATCTTTCGTAAAATTGTTCGGGCTTTTTGGCTGCAAAATTGAAAAGAAAAAAATATGGCAGTGCATGCGCCTGAGCACAGAAGAAATATACAAAAAACTCGAAGCAAAAAAAACTTTGAATTTGGAACTGGAAAAATTTTTGGAACTAAGAAGGCAGATTTATTATGCCGCAATCAAAGGCAAAAAAATTGTTTTCAAAGACGCTTTTCCCGCACTGAAAAAACTCAAAAAATACAAGCTGGGAATAGCGACAAACTCAAGCAGAGAAACACTGTTGCAATCAACCCCGCATAAATTATTCAAAAAATTTGGCGCGACAATTTCTTTTTCAGAAGTTTACAGGGCAAAGCCAAACCCGGAAATGCTGCTGAAGCTGGCAAAAAAACTAAAGGCAAAAATAAAAGAATGCCTTGTAATCGGAGATTCTGTTATGGATGTACGCGCTGCAAAAAAAGCAGGGATGAAAATAGTGTCAATTTACAGGAAGACTGGGGCCTCAAAATTGAAAGAGCTGCAAAAAGAAAAACCGGATTTTGTTGCAAAAAACCTGCTTGAAATTATTGGCATAATCAAAAAAATAGAAAACCAAAATTAATTTCAGCAAGCACAATTGTTTTAAAACACTTCCCAAAACAATAAATTCTTATCAAGCCCAAAGAAGATTTTTTTCATTGGAAAAAAATATTTTTTCTTTCTTTTGGGCAACTTACACTTTTCTTTCTTTTTTGCAAAAAGAAAGAAAAGGGCAGTGCGGGTGTGGTCTAGTGGCTATGATTCGACCTTGCCAAAGCCTTTTCTCTAAAGAGAAAAGCCTTGGGAAAAGAGGAAAATTGCTGCGCAATTTTCATTAATTATTCTCTGCTGATGAAATGCAACGAGGTCGTGGCCCGGGTTCAATTCCCGGCACCCGCAAAAGCCTTTTTGCCATTGCAAAAAGCCTTGGGAAAAAACAATTTTGCTGCACAAATTTAAGATTAGCCCGCAGAAAATTTAAAACAAGAAAAAAATTGTTTTTTATTTCACAACCAAGCCAACATAAGAATTCTTTTTTGAAGCAGGGCTTGATGCTGAACCAGAATTTATTTCATAAAGCTTTACATACGCCATGTTTGCCCATGCGCTGAGCCAGGATGAAAAAACCAATTCAATTATTAGCCTGGGAACAATCAGCAAAATTGCCAAAATCACAAAAACAGAGGCAAAACCAAAAACCGCCATTAATGCAGAATAACAAAGTACAATTATCATCAAAATAATCCCGAAAAGAAAATTGAAGGCAAGCGAATGCAGGTATTTTCCCTGTGTAATTTCAATCGCCCTTTTAATCGTGCCAAATGGGCTTTCATTCTCAAAAACAGCAATTGGCCCTATTACAACAAGATAAGGCGAAAGCAGGAACAGTATTATTGCAAACACCATCAGCAATCCAATAAACATCAGCAAAAAACCAACTAAAGGAAGAATAGCAGAAGCAGCTGCTGCTCCCTGAGCAGATGAAGCCAGCAAAATCGCTGGCAGGCTTTGAATAATGCCTGGCAACGCAATTAAAACAGGGGAAAAAATGATTAATGCCAAAATCAAAATCAAAATTCCAACTAATATCCTTGCCCCGAAAAGGGAAATGAATTTTTTGCCAGCATTTGAAAAGGCTTCTCCCAAATCGCCTTTGTTGCCGTTAAGAAATTGCCTTGCCAGAAAATAAGAAATTGCTTCAAAAAAAGAGCATACAAAAACAGAAACAATTATAAAAACCACAAGCAATGCAAAAATTGCAATTGCCAGATTTGTTAAAACAGCCGGATTTGAAACTGCCGAAATCAACTGCATTGCAGATGCTGTTGCAGCTGGATTGCTGGCGAGCGCATCAAAAAACAATTTCAAAAGGTCAATTCCCAAGATTCCTGAAACCAAAAAAATTCCGATTAAACCAAAAACAACAAAAACTATTCCGGAAACAACAGCTGCAAGAATAGCTACTAACAAAAAGCAAAACAGCAGATGCCAATTCAGGGACTTTTTAAAAGACGCTATTACCCCATCAACATAAATTCCCATAACAACCACAAATAACAAGCACAAAAGGATATTTAATAATTTCCATTAAAATTCAGAAACCCTAAAATTCAAAAAAAAACTGTTTCACAATTCACAAGCCTAATTTTTTTTTCAATTTTTTCCAAGCTTCCCCGTGAATTTCTTCCTTTGGCCTTACAAACCACGAACCATGCCTTTTCAAGGCACAGTCAATTGCAATCCATTTATGCCTTTTGGCAAGCAAAGCATAAATCCTGCGGGTTCTTTCCAGATACGCGGAATCAGCTTCGTGCAAATCCTTTTGAGCCCCCTGCCTGTAAGACTCTGCCCTGTCCTTGCCAGCCATTAATTTTTGGGCTGCCTCTGTCGGCATATTAAAAAAAACAATAGCGGAAGCTTTCGGCATTCTTGATTCAAGCGATTCAGCCCAAGCCAAAAAATTTTTTTGTTCAGAAGCGGAGGAAAACTTTGCTGCCTGATGCGCAATATTTGACTGGACATAACGGTCCATTACAAGAACCTTGCCGGCAGCAACCTTTTCTTCAATTTCTTTTTTTATTTGGTACCTGTCAAGAGAATAAAGCAAAGCGCAAAATTCAGGGGAAAGCTCTTTAATTGAACCAAATTCCCCCGCAAGATGCTTTCCTACAAGGCTGCCAAAAAACGAATTATACCTTGGAAAAGAAAAAAGCTCTGCATCAACGCCAAGAAACTGGAGCTTTTCAAAAAACAATTTTGCCTGAGTCGCCTTGCCACTCGCATCAGTGCCTTCAAAAACAATTATTGTGCCTTTCATTGCAAAAACCTGAAAAATAAAAGAAAAAAACTATTTTAAAAGGGTAATGGACGCAAAAATAATTATTGGCTGCCCCTTTTTGTATCGGCAATAAATAAAAACATAAAAGGAGAAAAACAATTGTTTGATGCGTCCGTAGTCTAGTGGTTAATGATTGCAGAAACCCTTAAGGTTCACTGAATCATCCACAAAGGATGCGACCCTTCCAAGGTTGCGACCCGGGTTCAACTCCCGGCGGACGCATTGCTTTTTCAAATATTTTTTGAATGCCAAATCAAAAAAAACGCTATGAATAAAAAGCAAAAGCAATACTTGTTTTTTGAATGAGGATAAGAAAAAAAAGCTCAGCAGATATATTGAGGCAACAGAGAACTGCAAAAAGAAACGCGAACTTTGAGGGCTTGTTAGCTCAACAAGGAAAAATAACTCCTCAAAGAGTCTTGGCACTTGCACAGCAAGAAGGAATTCCTACAACAACAGCAAGAAGAATTGGTCTTAAGTTTGGGATTCAAAACTGGCACGCACTGCGCCCGACAATAGAAACATTGCCTGCCATTGACCCTGCACTTTTGAAAAACGTGTTCCTTGTGTTTCAAACACACGAGCGTTTATTTTTAAGTCTTGCAAAACCATATCTTAGAATAGGAGTTCCTCTTGAAATGTTATATGATGCCTGTATGGACGGCTCAATAGCAACTGCTGAAAGGTTTGACCCAAAAAGAAATGTGCGCCTTGACAGCTGGGTTACTAATTACTGGAGATTTTGCATGCGCAATGCATCGCAAAGGTATGCATATAGGAGTAAAAGAGAAGTGCAGATTATTGAAAGAGGAGAAAAAGAAAAAGACTGGTTTTGGAATGCACTGCCAAGCAGAACAAGGGGGCCGGAACAGAAAGCAATTTTGTTTGAACAAAGGCGCAGGCTGTATAAAGCATTAATGGAACTGCCCGAAAATCAAAGAATAGTCATCAAAATGCGTTATGGAATTGGAACAGGCATTTCAGAATCCCTTGAAACAGTAGCAAGTGCTTTTGGAATTAGCATAGAAACAGTGCGGAACTGGGAAAAAAAAGCAAAAAATAGCCTCCATAGGATACTTAAAACAGAATAAAAATGCAAAAATGATTCAAATGAAGCCGAACAAAAATTTTGTGCAAAAAATTGCATTGGAAAGGATTTGCAGATTGTTTGAATTGGCAGAAGAAGAGTTTGAAAAAAAACCTGAATTTGCAAAAAAATGCATTGAATTTGCGCGCAAAATAAGCACGAGAAACAGGGCAAGAATTCCACAGGAATTGAAACAAAAATTCTGCAAAAAATGCGGAGCGTTCTTAAAAAACGGGAAAAATTGTAAAATTGAAAAAATTGAAGGATTGCTGAAAATAAAATGCCTTGAATGCAATTTTGAAAGAAAAACAAACCCAGGGAAACAAAAAAGCAGGGTTTAAAAAGATTGTTTTTCAAGAGATTAGTATTAAGTTAAAAAATTCTTTTTTTTTGCTTCCGAAAGGTTAAGCAAAAAAACACCGAAAGGTGGAAGGTGGAATATTGAAAGCGTTTGATGTTGCTCCCGCAAAGCTTGTGGAAGCAGTTGCACTGGAATTTGAAAAGCTCAGGGTAAATGCTCCTGAATGGGCATTGTTTATCAAGACAGGCTCTCATAGGGAAAGGGCGCCGCATAAAAGAGACTGGTGGAATTTCAGGCTTGCAAGCATTCTTTACAGGATTTTGAAGGACGGGCCGATTGGAACGCAAAGGCTGAGAACTTATTATGGCGGAAGAAAAAACAGGGGTGTTGCGCCGCCAGTGTTCAGGAAATCCGGTGGAAAAATTATTAGGGTTTGCCTGCAGGAATTGGAAAAACTTGGTTTTGTGCAGAAAAACAAAACCGGGGGAAGAATTGTTTCTGCAAAAGGCCATGCGTTTTTGGATAAGATGGCAAAAGAGGCCTTAAGGATAACAGAAGATGAAAAAGCCCATGCTGCAGAAAGAAAAGCTGAAAAGGAAAGGGAACGGGCAAAAAGGGAAGTTGAAGAAAGGAAAGTCAAGGAAGAGCTTAGAAAAATCGGGGGTGCGCCTGCCAAGAAGACTGAAAAAAAAGTTTTAAAGAAAAAAAAGCCGGAAGGCGAAACAAATGAATGAAGCAGGCGAAGCAAACGAGGAAGCCAAGCAGGAAAAAGTTGAGGAACAATTGGAAGAAAGCCTAAAAATGGCTTTGACTCAGGAAGCAAAAATGCGGCTTGGCAATGTAAAGCTTGTTAACCGGGAATTGTATTACAAGGCAGTTCAGGCAATTCTATATCTGGCCAGAAGCGGAAGAATAACTGGAAAAATTGATGATGTGCAAATAAAACAATTGTTGGAAAAATTATCTGTTAAGCGGGAAATAAGCATTAAGCGAAGATAAAAAAAAAAAAAGAGGATTTTTTTATGTCAAGCAATAAGGATTCTGAGTTTAAGGAATTTTTAATCAGTTCAAGGAAAAAAATCGGCCCTGGATTGACTAATGCGCCTGTCTGGATTTTGAAAAAAGCCGGGGAGAGAATCTGGAATCCAAAGCAGAAGAGGCACTGGAAAAATGTTGAAATGGGGCATATGTTCAGGACAAAGAACAAGAAGCTTGAAAGCTTGAAAAAGCGGCGCATGAAGCCCAAGACAAAGAAAAAATTGAAGAAAAAAAGGAATTGAATTTTTAAGTGATTTTTAATGGCAAAACAGGAAAAAAAATCTGAAAAAATTGAAAGAGAATATATTGTGCCTCTTGTCAAGGCCTATGAAAAACCCAGGACTAACAGGGCCAGCAAGGCAATTAATATCCTGAAAGCATTCATGAAAAAGCATTTCAGGGTTTTGGAAAAAAATGTTCTTGTTTCAAACAGGGTAAATGAGCTTGTTTGGAACAGGGGCATTGAACATGTGCCGAGAAAAATAAAGGTGAAAGCTGTTCTTGAAGAAGGAATTTTGAGGGTATTGCTGCCTGATGAAAAATTGCCTGAGAAAAAACAGGAAAAAAAAGAGGAAAAAAAGGCATTCGCAGAAAAAAAAGAAAAAACAAAAGAACAGGCTGAACAGGAAAAAGAAGCTGAAAAGAAAAAAGAGGAAAAACGGGAAGTCGAAAAAGAAGCTGAAAAAATGGCGATTAAAAGAGGCACAAAATAATTGGCTTTTTTTTTGAAATTTTGGGGATTGTCCAATGGACCTTGTTAGAAAAAGCATTCTTGGAAGCCCATATGTGGGAGTTTTCTGCTGCATCACTGAAAAAATTGGCTTGCTGCCTCATGGCACAAGCCCAAAGGAAACAAAGGGCCTTGCGAATTTGTTTGGAATTGAAATCATTGAGGCAAAACTTGCGGAAAGCTCTTTGCTCGGGATAGTAGCAGCAGGCAATAGCCACGGGTTTGTAGTCGGAGGAATTGTTTCAGAAAAAGAAATTGACGGCTTGAAATCCACTGGATTAAGGATAAAAAAGCTTGCAGGCATTAGTGCAATAGGAAACCTTTTGGAAGCAAACGATTCAAAAGGAATCTGCTCTTCCACAATAAAGGGCAAAGCAAAAGGCCAGATAGAAGATTTTTTGAAAATTAAATTGAAAGACTGCAAAATTGCCGGAAGCGATTTAATTGGAAGCTGTGTTGTTGCAACAAACAAGGGTTTTGCAATGAACGCAAACGCGTCCGAAAAAGAATTCAGGGAAGCAAAAAATTTTTTCAAATTGCAGGGAAGCCTTTCAACTGCAAATTATGGCGATGCTTTTCTCGGAAACTGCATGGTTGCAAACAGCAAGGCAGCAATGGTAGGATTGCACACGACTGGCATTGAAATGATGAAAATTGATGACGGATTAAGCGGAGATTAAAAATGGGGGATTAAATTGGCAAACAATAAAATTTCTGGCGGAAAAGATTTGAAGAATTTTGATGTTCTGGCCGAAGTGGATGGAAAACAGGGCAAAAAAAAATTTGTTCTATCAATAAGAGCGCACAACGCGAATTATGCCGCTGAAAAGGCATTTTGCATTATTGGCTCAAAGCACAAAAAGGCAAGGAGAAAAATTGTTCTTAAGGAAGTAAAGGAATCCGAGGCAAAAAGGTGATTTTATGGCTGAAGAAAAAAAACAGGTCGTATTAACCGGAGCGCAATTAGTCAATGCTTACAAGAATGAAGAAGCAAAGTTTCAGGCTTTGCAGCAGAGAAGCCAGCAGCTGAACGGGCTTTTTATTGAAGCACACACTGCAGAAGAAGCCGTGAATGAAATAAAAAAAGCCGTGAAAAACGAGAAAATACTTGTTGATTTGGGGGCAGGAGTTTATGCTGAAGCAATGATTGACAGCAATGACAAATTCAAAACAGGGCTTGCAGGGGGCATTTTGCAGAATGCTGATTCAAAAAATGCTTTGGAATACTTGAAAAACCAGAAAGACGCATTGCAAAAAGAACTTGAAACTGTTGCAAAAGAACAGGAAAAAACAGCAATGGGCATGAATGAAATATCAAACATGCTTCGGATGGGCGAAATTGAAGCCCAGAAAGAAATGTTGAAAGCACAAAAGGCAAAAAATGGTTAAACCCAGAAAAACCTGATCTTATTATTGCTGCTAAGGCGTGGTCAATTGTTTGAATTATTAAAGAAAAAAATTTCTTCTTTTGCAGACAAATTCAAACAGGCAATAGAAAAAAAAACCGAAGAACGCGCTCTTGGACAGGCAGAAGAAAAAGAAAAACCTAAAGCGCGTGAAGAGCCAATTGCAAAACCTGTTGAAAAAACTGTTTTTGAAAAACCAAAAAAAGAGGCAAAGGAAAAGGAAAAACTTGAAAAACGCCTAAGTGAAGAGGAAAAAATCTGGAAAGACGCAGAAAAAGAAGTGCAGCAGGAAGAAAAAAAAGAAGGCAAAACAGAAGAAAAAATTTTTGAAAAAAGAAAAGAACCGGAATTTGAAACCGAAAAAAAAGAGTTTGAGCCTCCGAATATTGAAAAAGAAGAACCAAGAGAAGAACCAGAAACAACAATTGTGAAAAAAAAATCTTTTTTTGGAATTCCAAAGATTTTTGAAAAAAAACGCGAATTAAAGGCAAAAATTGGCATTGGCGGCACGGTAAAGCGCTTATTAAGGGCCGAAATTACAATCGAAGAAAAAGATTTGGAAGAACTGCTTGAAGAACTGGAACTTTCTTTTTTGGAAGCAGATGTTGAACAGGGCACTGCACAGGAAATAACAAAAGAAATGCGCAAAAGAATCGCGGGCAAAAAAATCCCGGCTTCCCTTGGCATTGACTGGGCAATTAAAAAAGAAATCAGGGAAATCCTTCTTGAAATGATGAAAACAGAACAAGTGGATTTGCTTGAAATGGCAAACCAGCATAAGCCGCTAAAAATTCTTTTGCTGGGGCCGAATGGAAGCGGAAAAACAACCAGCATTGCAAAGCTGACAAAATTTTTTGAAAACAACAAGATACAATGCATCTGGTCTGCTTCAGACACTTTCAGGGCAGCTTCAATTGAACAGCTTGAAAAACACGCGGAAAAACTTGGCATTAGGGTAGTAAAGCACAACTATGGCGCTGACCCGGCCGCAGTTGCTTTTGATGCCATAAAAGCCGCGGAAGCAAAAAAAATCGGCGTGGTTCTGATTGATTCTGCAGGAAGGCAGGAAACAAACAAAAATTTAATGGAAGAATTAAAAAAAATTGTCCGCGTCGCAAAGCCAGACTTGAAAATTTATGTGGGAGAAAGCTTTACAGGGCAGGCATTGCTGCAACAGGCAGAAGAATACCATAAAGCAATCGGAATTGACGGTTTTATCCTGACAAAAATTGATTGCGACGCAAAAGGCGGAACAACAATAAGCTTGCTATACAAATTGAAAAAACCAATTTTGTTTGTCGGAACAGGGCAAGAATACAAGGATTTGGAAAAATTCAATCCAGAATTTGTTTTGAACAAAATTTTTTAATGAAAAACATTCGAACCTGCTATTTTATCGCCAAACAAAACAAATTAAAAAAACAAATTGCTTTAATTAATCCATGAATCGCAAACTTTTTCTGCTCTTTTTCGCGCTTATTCTGCTCTGCGCTTTTGCTTCAGCAAAAAACTATTCACTGGAAAAAGCAGAAATAAATATGAAAATTTCTCCCGATGGACTTGTCCATGCAGAGGAAAAAATAACCTTTAATTTTTCAGGGGATTACACTTTTGCCTACAGGGACTTTGAGTATGGCCAATGGGAAGTAACAAACCTGCAGGTTTTTGAAGGCAGCAAGCCCCTGAAATTTGAGCAAACTCCGCAGGGAAACGATTTCAGGCTAACCTGGCATTTTTCTGCAAGCAACGAAAAAAGAATTTTTACAATAAAATACGATTTGGAAAAGGCAGTCACTGCTTACAATGATGTTGCAGAATTTTATTGGAAAATCTGGGGCAATGGCTGGGAAAAGCCATTGAGGGAAATAACAGGAACAATAGAGCTGCCTAGCAAGGTTGCTGATGCAAACGAAGTTTACAGCTGGGGCCATCCTGCCTTGAACGGAAAAATTGCAATGCTTGAAAACAAAAAAATTATTTTCCAGGCATTTAGCATTCCTGCAAGGCAATGGGTTGAATTGAGAATTGCCTTTCCAAGAAAATATTTGCCAGCAACAACAAACGCTGTTGTAAAAAATGAGGCGGGGCTGGAAAAAATAATTGAAGAGGAAAAAAACTGGGAACTGCAAGAACAAGCGCAAAAAAAATTTGCGGCATTATTGCCGGTTTTTGCAATAATGCTTGTTGCAGTGCAATTAATTGTTTTTGCCTTTTGCTGGCACAAATGGGGAAGAGAGCCAAAAATTTTTGATGAAACAATTTATGAACGGGAAATTCCTTTTGATTACAGCCCTGCAATAGTAAAATCATTAATCAGCCAGTTTTCAAAAAAACCCGATTTTGGGCAGATAACGGGGGAAATTTTACACTTGTGCCTGAAAGGAAAATTAAAGCTTGAAAAAACAGGAAAAGATAAATTCAATATTCACATTGCAAACGGACAGACAGCGGATTTGCCTTTGAGCGAAAAAATGGTTTTGGAACTGCTTGAAGATGCTGCACAACAGGGCATTGAAAAAAAATTTGGATTCTTGAAAGCATTAAAAAAAGACGAAACGCCAAACATTGTTTCTCTTGAAGAATTAAAATTTTATATTCAACAAAAAAGGGAAAAATCATATCATTGGGCGCAAGAATGGCAAAACAGCGTAAAAGAAGAAGCAGAAAAAATGGATTTTTTTTCAAAACAAAATGCAGTCAAAGCATATTTAATCGGAACCGCAATCGTTGCAATAGCCTCTTTTTTAATCAGCCCTGTCTTGCTTATTGCGCCGCTAATTGAAGCAATTTTTCTGCCAGTGATTTTTCCCAATTCCCTGCCGAACAGGACTGAAAAAGGCGCAGAGCATTTTGCAAAATGGATGAAGCTAAAAAGATTCCTGCATGATTTCAGCAACCTGAAAAACATGCCGCCTGATGCCATTATCTTGTGGGAAAAATACCTTGTTTACAGCATTCCTCTGGGAGAAGCAAAAAAAGTGCAGAAAGCCATGAACCTTGTTTTCAAGGATTACCAAGGAGAATTTCATTCAAGCATGTTTGTTGCGGGGGCATTTTCAGCAGCAGATTTTGGAAGCATTGGAACAAGCATAGGAAGCTTTTCAACTGCATTTGCATCAGCATCCGGAACTTCTGGCTCAGGCGGATTTGGAGGAGGGGGAGGCGGCGGCGGAGGTGGCGGAGGCGGTGGCGGAGCAGGATAATGCACAGCTAATTTTTAACTAATTCTTTGTTTTTTAATTGTTTCTAATTCCTAATTATTTTAAGTGG
>JAGVNX010000021.1 GCA_020053055.1 Candidatus Iainarchaeum sp. | reverse complement strand
GGAGGAAGTTATTTTTATGCGTAAAAGTTCTGGGCGCGAAGGCCTGGGCAAAACTGTGCGAAGGATTTGGGAGGAGAATAAAACAAAGGAGCCTTGGCATAATTTTGTGATACCTGAAGTGTCAGATTATTTGTTGGCAAGATTGCATCTGTCTGAGACGCAATTAAAGAACGCCAGGCTAATAGAAGCCCATCACATTCGCCTTTCATATGTTATGGGAAGGCACACTGTGGAAGGGGTTTGCCCAACTAATGCAAAAACCGGGAAAAAAATAGTAAATGATGCTTTAAGAGAGTTGCCTGCTTTTTTGTCAAGAAACAAAGGCAGATTAAGTCCAAGAGAGTTAGAGTTCGCTGCATCTTTTGAAGAAATTCTAAGATGCAATAAGCCAATTTTGGACAGTTGCGATGACCAAAAAGAAATTGATTTGCCAATAGAATTAGTACAATTTGCGAGAAGGATTAATCAGGACAAATTAAAATTTTTGCTTGGGGAAAGGAAGTTTCTCACATATCAAAAAGCATTCAATAATGTCCTGAAAAAACTGCCCAAACGTTAAGGTCTTTGATTTTTTTCCAACTCGCCTGGGTTTGCATTGATGGGCTAAAAAGAGAAGTTGGAAAAAAATAATTTTGGTGTTTTTTATGGATTTTCGACTGGCTGCAAAAGCCTTTATTGTTGGCAACAAAAAGCTTTTGGTTTTGAAGAGAAGCAATTACACTGTCCAGAAACCTGGAATTTGGGAATTGCCGGGCGGAAGGCTTGAACTTGGAGAAAATCCTTTTGAGGGCCTTAAAAGAGAGGTTTTTGAAGAAACAAATTTGAAAATTAAAATTGGGGCTCCTTTAAGCGTGCGCCATTTTAACCGAGTTGACGGCCAAGTGATTACGCTTATTATTTTTGTTTGTTCGCCAAAAACAAGAAAAGTGAAATTGAGCAAAGAACACACTGAATTCAAATGGCTTGAAATAAAAAATGCAATCGGCATAATTGAAAAATTTTACAATGACGAAATAAGGGAATACAAAAAAAGATTCAAAAATTAGCAGTGCAGTGGCACGAACAAAAAACAGCATTTCCTTTCTTTTTCTTCCAAAAATCCTTTTTTCTTTTGCGCCAAAACAATTTCCTGCAAATTGTTTCCAATTGGAACAACAATTTTTCCGTTTTCATTCAATTGGGCTTCAAGCGCTTTTGGAATTTCCCTGCAGGCAGCGCTGATGAGAACCCTGTCAAAAGGCGCTTTTTCTCTCCAGCCATTGCAACCGTTTCCAAGCAACAGCTTGATGTTCTTGCAGTTTGTTCCATTCAAGTTTTTTTCAGCAATGCCCCTGAGTTCCGGCACTAATTCTATTCCAAAAACTTTTCCTTTAAAACCAACAATTTTTGAAAGCAATGCAAGCACATAAGCGCTTCCAGAACCGATTTCAAGGGTTTTCATTCCTTTCTGTGCATCTAAAAGCTCCAGCATCACTGCAATTGTGCTTGGCTGGCTAATGGTTTGCCCAAAGCCAATTGGAAAAGCATTATTCTCATAAGCAAATTTTTTCATGCCTTCCGAAAAAAAAATTTCCCTTTTCACAGACAAAAATGCTTTTTTAATTTCAGGGCTTTTCAAAACCTCGCTTTGAACCATGTTTTGCACTAGAATTTTTCTTTTTTCAAAAAAATCTTTTTCACTCATTTTTTCGCGCTCTTTCTTTTATGAGTTCCCGCAATTCATTGAACCTGCTCATGCTTTGAAGCTCTTCTTCTTCAATAACAGGCACATGCCCGATTGTTTTTTGCTTAGACTCTCTTGCCAGAATCATTGGGCTTGAAGCAAAAATATTTTTTGCATGAATAAGCTCAACTGCCATTTTCCTTATTTCAATTTTTGTGCTCCCTTTTCCTATTATCAATGTTTCTTTTTTTGCAGTTGCCTTGAAGGGCGCGTGATTGAAAACAGCTAGTTCAACTCCAAGTTTATGAATCCTTTCCAGGCTTTCGTCTTCAATGTCACTGTCAAAAACATTTTTTTCCTGCTCTTCCCCTTTAAGCAAATCAATTTTTTTAATAAGGTTCACGCCAAGCAAATCCTCCAAGGCCTCTGCTTTTCCAAGCGAAACATTTGCGCCTTTTTCATACCTGTGCACAGATTCCAGAGTTGAATCTATTTTCTCAGCCAGTTCTTCCAGGGTGAAACCCATTTCTTTTCTTCTTTGGCGCAATTTTTCAGAATCAAGTTCAACAATTTCTTTTCCCTTGAAAACCCTTATGCTTGGCAAATTTTCCTCAAGCAGCTCTGAAAAACCCCTGAAGCTCAGGACATTAATGCCATATCTTTTATAAACAGAATTTTGCTCCAGCCGAAACGCCTTGCTTTTTTCGCCGACAACAAGGGGAATTGCACTGAACAAAGAAGAAAGCTTTTTCAATTCCAAAGCGTGCTCCTCCCGCAAGGCATCAATGTTGTTCAAAACCTTCAAAACAAAACACAAGCCGTGCCGTTTTGCAGCCAAATCAAAGCAGGAATGACTCCTCAAAAAACTCTCTACAATAAAGCCCCTTTCCTTGAACAGGGCAATTATTTTCATTAACAATACTTCGCGCATTTACAAAGCACCTAAAAAAAATCCGATTAGTGCAATCAGCATTCCGATTTTTGAAAACTTCTGGGCTTTTTCAATTCTTCCTTCAAAAAACAGTTTTGATGAATGCAAAAAAACAAACATTGCAATTGTAATTATTATTGGATAAAAAAAGTTTCCAAATCCAAAAATAACGCCTGCGGTTATTGCCAACAAAAAAGCAATTATGTAAAAAGCCAAAACAAGCATTCTCAACAAGTTCAGGTTTACTAACATGGGCAATGAAATTTTGCTTCCCCTGTCGGCTCCCATGTCCTGTGTGTCTTTAATTATTTCCCTTGCAACATTTGCAAGCAATGCAGAGGCAGCCAGAATAACTACAACAGCATAATTTCCAATCAATGATGCCCCAAACAAAAGAGTAAAAGCTGTTCCTAATGCAACAATCCAGTTTCCCAAATATTTCATTTTTTGAAGTTTTGCAGAATAAATTATTAAAATTGCCGTGAATGCAATTGAAATCAAAAGGCTTTCAACCGGAAGCCACAATGCCAAAATGTTTCCAATTGCAAACAATGCAATTGAATAAATCAAAGCGCTTTGTTTTTCTATTCTTCCGCTTGGAATTGGTTTTTTTGGCCTGATTTTTTTGTCTATTTCTGCATCAAAAACATCATTGACTGCTTGTCCGCCGGCACAGACAAAAAAAGCAACTGCCATTGCAATTGCAAGCATCTGCCACGAAACAAAAAAATTTGAGGCAGAAGCAGCAATTGCAAATCCGATTAGAACTCCAAAAGCGGCCATTAAACAATTCAATGGCCTGATTAGTTCAAGCAAAGCAATTGGCTTCATGATAAAAGAAGTATTGAAATAGTTTTTAAAAAGGATTTTTGTTGGCTTACTTTCCCTTTGAAGCGCTTTTCTTTACCTTGTGCTTTAACCTGAATCTCTGGCTGCCGCATTTCCTGCATTTTCTTGGTTTTCCTGTTCCGCTTCTGTTTTTTGCATTGCATTTCATGCAAATCCAGACATTTATAAAAAGCCTTTTATCGGCTTCTTCAAACCGCGCCATACAAAACCCATTGTTTTAAAATAATTTTCAAAAACAAGTTATTTAATTATTTCACCAAACAATTTGATTGGTTTGTTCTACTAATTATTGAAACCGCAACAGTTTTTAAATATAGAACAAAAACAATTATTTTACAAAAAAAACACTAAAGCCCCTATTGTCTAGCCCGGTTAAGGACCTCAGCCTTTCAAGCTGATGACCTGGGTTCAAATCCCAGTGGGGGCATTAACAGGTTAATAGGCCAATAAAACAAGATTGTAAGAGGTTTACCAAATGCCCGTAATAAATAGAAATGAAATTGCCTTTTGTGGCATTGACTGCGGTAAGTGTATTAAGGGAAAAGGAGAATCAAAGAAAAAAGCTGAACAGATTTTAGAAGACATGCAAGAATCGAGGTTGGACCACTGGCAACAACATGAACCGAAACAAGAGCCGTTTAAGTATAACGACTTGAAAAAAGGATTGAAGTGGCTGACTTCTTTGGACTGTAGTGGCTGTCATGCAGGAGACGGAAACCCCAAATGCGCCATTAGAAAGTGTGCCAAAGAAAAAAAAGTAAATACTTGTGGAGAATGCCCTGAAATGCCTTGTAACATTGTAAGAAAGGCGAAGAAAGAAATGAGCATAGATATTGAAAAAAACTTCAAGGGGCATTAATGCTTTGCGGATTCTAATCCTGGTTCGAATATCTTACACGGAATTAGCTATTGCTTTGCAATTGGCCGTACAGAGAAAAAAAGGGCATAATGAGCAAAGAATTCATCAAAGAGATTGATAAAAAAATTCTCAGTGCTTTTTTATCAGCGGAAATCTGCTAAGAAAATGTTTTTAAGCACCATTGCGAATAATTTGTTTTTTAGAAAAGAGGCTTTGATAATGGCTGCAAATCAGGATTCTGCTTTGGTTGTTTTTCAGAACAAGAAAATCCGTAGGCTTTGGCATAATGAAGAATGGTTTTTTTCAGTGGTTGATGTAGTTGCGGCTCTTACTGACAGCACAGATGCCAAGGATTATTGGTATCGGCTTAAGCAAAGGGAATTAGAATCCAGTGGAGTTGAGTTATCGACAATTTGTCGACAACTTAAATTGGAATCTGCAGACGGTAAAAAGTACCTAACCGATTGTGCAAACACCAAATCACTGTTCAGAATAATCCAATCCATTCCTTCCCCAAAAGCAGAACCCTTCAAGCGCTGGCTCGCACAAGTTGGATATGAGCGTGTCCAAGAAATTGAAAACCCTGAGTTGTCACAAGCAAGGATGAAAGAGATTTACAAGGCGAAAGGTTATTCTGATGAATGGATTGAAAAAAGAGTCCGCGGAATTGCAGTTAGGCAGGAATTAACTGAGGAATGGAAAAAGCGAAAAATCCAGGAAGACAGGGAATATGCTATTTTGACGAATGAAATAAGCCAAGCAACTTTTGGCAAAACAGTTGAAGAATACAAAAAATTCAAAAAATTAAACAAAGAAAACCTACGCGACCACATGACTGACTTGGAACTCATTTTTACAATGCTTGGCGAAGCCTCCACAACCAAAATTGCGCGAAGCAAAGATGCACAAGGATTTATCCAAAACAAAAAAGCTGCGCGGTTAGGCGGGCAAATTGCAGGTGGCGCCAGAAAAAAACTTGAACTGGAATCAGGAGAAAAAATCAGCACTCCAGAAAACTATCTGGGAGAACCAGAAACAAAGAAAAGAAAAAAACTGAAGGAGCCAATGAATTGACAGGGCATTTACAATTCCATTTTTTGCCCAGCGGGCATTTATTCTTCCGGACTAATGCCTGCTTTTTAACTGTTTTTTTGGTTGAAGAAAAATTGTGTTGGAACAAGGTCTGAGTTATGTTAGGCTGGTTGTTGCAAATGATTTTGGGTTCTGCCCCAGCATCAATGCGATTAGTTCAAGCTTTTTTTTTCTGTTCTTTTTTCATTTCTTCAAGGGTCAAGTCAATTGTGCGTTCAATCAGCTGTTTTGTTTTATCTGAACCAAAATCCCTAATTAGTTTTTCCCAAGAGGCGTAATCTCGAAATGCTTCTCTTGCAATTTTGTTCAAAACAATTTTTTTTATATCATTCATAAAGATAACTCAAATTATTTGTGTGCTTATTAGGTTTTTTTTAGAATAAAAAGGTTTTGGTTAAAAATGCCTTGTAGAAATCCTTGGCAGTTTATATATAGCCAGATTTTTATTGTTCTGTTTATGTGTTCGATGTTGTAGGCTATTGCTTTGATTGTTACTGTTTTTTGTTGGTTGGTTGCTTTTTTGGCTCTGACAAACCCTCCGAGGGTTTGTTTGATGGCTGAGTTTACGCTTTCAATCAAACTTCTGCGTTTGTAGGTTTCTGGTTTGAAGAGTTTTAATGCTTTTTTTCTCGGCTTGTAAAAGTGTTCTTTCTGCCCATAGCCTTCTCTGTTTTGTGGCCAGTCTCGTAAGGGAATGTGAACCTCAATGTTGTTTTGCCAGCAATACTCACGATTTTTTCTGGAGTCATACGCTTTGTCCGCTAACACGGTTTTAAGGCTTTTCACGAGTTCTGAAACCAACGGAACAAAATCCAGAGTCTCGTGCGCGTTGTCTGAATGGGTCTTAATGTCGAGTATGAGTTTTGTTTTGTTGTCTGTTGCATAGACGCTTTTGGTATAGTTTTTGACTTTAACACCATCAACTCTCTCTTGATAATAGTGTGAGGGATTGGTGTTTGAAAAACCTGTTCCGTCAATGCTGGCTTCAATATCCTTCAAGTTCAAAAGTTTTCTGCAGGCTCTAACCATTTGTTCAAAAACAGTTTTGTCTATCTTTTGCAAAAACTTTTGCAGCGTAGTAAAGTGTGGAATGCGCTTAATGCAGAGCATGCGTTGCAGGTTGTTCTCATCAGCTATCTCAACAAAACGCCGATAAGAAACATTCAGTTTTTCCTTGTAAACCAACAAAAAAACATGCACAAAGTTGCCGTACATTTTTTTGGAAAAGTTTGAGAAATGCATGGGGATGCGAACTTCTCCAAAAACCCGCATGCAAAGGTTATAAAAACCAGAAACTCTTATTGGATATAAAACGCTCATTCTATCACCAAATAAATGAGCGTTTTTTACCTTTATAAAGGATTTCTACAGAGCCGGTTCTTTTTATGGCGTAAAATTTGCTGTCCAGAAAAGAAGTCTTAATTTGGAAAAGAATTGCCTTTTTATACTTTTTTTGCAATTATGTTCTTTATGATTTTGCAAAGAAAACGCAGCAGGCTTGGCAGGACATTGTCTAATCTTGGTTTGCATGGCTTAACAGCAAAGCGTTTGCGTCGGATAAGGCGTTTGGACCAAAGTGCTTTTGCAGGCAGGAATCCGAATTATCCTGTTTCAACAGGCATTAGGCAATATGGCAGGTTTTTTGCTGTTGATTTTTATGCTGTTATTGAAAGGCTTTTGCGCAGAAAACCAAAGGCAAGAATTTTGGAAATTGGTGCGGGAAAAGGAGTTTTTTTGCGCCAATCAAAAGCGGAATTTGGAAATCGCGTTGAAACAATTGCAACCGGTTTAAAGCGGCCGCCTGAAACAAAAGGAATTGATTCTTATAGGGTGGTGCGTTTGTCAAAGCCTGTGCAGAGAAGGCCTTTGGTGGGAGAGTTTGATTTGATTGTGAGTGTTTCCGGCGAGCTTCAGGTAATGGGCCCTAAGGCAATTGTTTTGAATGTTCTTTCTAAATTGGCTCTGGGTGGCAGGGCTTTTTTGGATTTGGGGGTTTTGCGTCTTGCCCATGGAAAAGTGGGTTATATGGAATCCGAGTATGCAAGAGTTTTTGAAGAAAACGGTTTTAGGGTTAGAAAAATTTTGAATTTTCGTCCAAGAGAGGCTTTGGATGAGGTTTCTTTGATGGAATTGGAGCGTGTGCAATAATTATTAATTGTTTTTCTCTTCTTATTCTTATTGTTGTTTTATTGTTAGAGGGTGTTTTTTAATGGGTTTTTTTGGCAGGATTTTTGGCGGAAAAAGCAGTGAGGAAGCAGGCACTGCAAAAAAGGCTTCTTCTGAATGGAATGGCCCTAAAAGGGGTTTTTGCAAGTTTGAAGTGCGTGGCTCTTATCAGATTCCCGGGATTGGAACTGTTGTTGTTGGAATGGTTGCTGAGGGAATTTTGAAGCCTGGCTTGTCTTTTAATGTTGGTGAAAAAACCGGAAAAGTTTTGGGCATTGAAAGGCGGAGGGCTAATGTTGCAGAGGCTGCTTCTGGCCAGCTTGTTTCAATTACTGTTGAGGGCATTGCAAAACAGGATATGGGTCCGGGCGACCTTCTTGAATTTTATTAAATTAACAGTTTTTTTGGATTGCAATTCTTTATTAAGAATTTCTTTTTTTTACCACTATATATGCTGTGCGAGGTTTGTGGAAAAGAGTCTGGTTGCATAAAAACAATTTTGCTTGACGGCATTGAAATGCTGGCTTGTGAAGAATGTTTTTCTTTTGGGGTTGAAAAGGAAAAGCCCAGGGAAGCAAAAAAAATTGATTTTGAGGAAAAAGAAATCAGGAAAGCAGGGCAATTTGATTTGGGCTTGGATTTGAAAAAAAGTTTTGGAAAGGCGATTTCTGTTGCAAGGCAAAAGCAGGGCTTGACTTTTGAGGAATTGGGAAAAAAAATTTTTGAACCGGCTTCTTTGCTGCGCAGGATTGAATCCGAAAGCATTAAGCCTTCTGACAAGCTTATTTCAAAACTTGAAAAAGCCCTTAAAATCCAGTTGAAGGAAGAACAAGGACAATAATTTTTTTTGTGGTTTAATGGAACTAACGGAAATAGCTTTGTGGGCAATTGGAATTTTTGTTTTTTTCTTAGTTGCAACTTTTTTTCTAAAAAAATTTGCAAAAGCCCAGACTTTTTACATTGGGTCAATGGTTAAAACAACTCGTTTCCTGCCATTGCTGGACAGGTTTGCAAAGCACAAAAAAATTTTGAATGTTTTTGCTGACATTGGCTTGGTTCTTGGTTTTGGCGCGATTGCAATTGATTTTTTGTTTGGAAAAAAACTTAAAATAATTCCCAGGATTCTTCTTTTTATTGCAAGCACAATTTTTCTTTGCCTGGTTTTTAATTCTGTTTTTTCAGTGCTTCTTTCAAACCCTTTCATTGACCAATACAATTTTTTTATGTCGCTTGGCTTTGGAATAATGGGTTTTGCAGGCTTTATGGTTGTAATGCTTGCAGCGTATTCAGAATTCGTAATTTCAAGCGCTTTGGCAGGCCAAAAATCCTGTCCAGGAGTAGCGCCATTGCTTCCGGGTGTTTCTCTTCCAAATTTTCCAATTACAGTGCCATTGCACGGCTGGATTTCCCTTTTGATTATTCTTATTGTCCATGAAGGAATGCACGGGGCTCTTGCTCGCAAAGCAGGCATTAAAATCAAGAGTGCTGGCTTGTTATTGCTTGGAATACTGCCAATAGGCGCTTTTGTAGAGCCTGATGAAGAAAAATTAAAGCAGGCAAAAGAAAGAGAGCAATTAAGGGTTTTTTCAGCAGGGCCAATGGCAAATCTTTTTTGTGCAGCAATAGTCGGAATTTTTTTGTTTTTTGTTTTCCCTTCAATCATGGTTTTTTCTTTTTTGGAATACAATCAGGTCATTGACAAGGTTGTGATTGCAAATGTTGACCAGAATATTAATTTGTGCGGAAGAATAACTCCAAGCCCTGCTTTTGGAAAGCTTGAAACAGGAATGATTGTGAATGAGGTTAATGGAAAAAAAATAGAATCTGCTAATGACTGGGCATCCAAAATCAAGGAAAGCGGAAGAAATCCTTATTCTCTGGCAGTGCAAAAAGACCAGAATTCTGCTGTAGAAACAATTGCAATTGCCCCGGATGAAATGGGTTATCAGGGTTATTCTGTTGAAGATAAGTTGAAACCTGGCACAAAATTTTCTTCTGGTTACATTGCATTTGTTTTATTAATCAGCATAATATACAGTTTTTTGTTCTGGTTTTTCCTCTTAAACTTTTTAGTGGCAATTGCAAACTTTTTGCCCTTGGAACCGTTTGATGGCGGCAAAATAACAAAAATATTGATAATCCCATACCTTGGATTCTGGAAGGCCCCGAAAGAAGAAAAAGAAAAAACGGTCAGCAAAATCTTCTTCTGGATAGTGCTTGCACTGCTAATCCTGAACGCAGTCCCATTCTTTATTTAAGCCAAAAATAAAAAAAAAGAAAGAGAAAAAAAAGAAAAATTGAGAGCAAAAGAATTTGCTCTCGCGATTTTCCGGGAATTGCTTTTTGCATCAGCAAAAAGCTTCTTTTCCCAGGGCTTTTCTTTCCAAGAAAAGGCCTTTATAATGAGTCTAATCCAAGTCCTGTTCTGCCTTTGCCCATTGCTGCTTTTGCGCTTTCAGAGCCTCTTATGTATGGGCTGTGGACTCCTGTGAAGATTGTTATTACTTCAATCTTGTTTTCGAATGTTGGATCCACTCTTGCTCCCCAAATTACTACTGCTCTTGGGTCGACTTTTTCTGTCAGCATTTCCCCAACAGAGTTTGCTTCTCCCAAAGTCAATTCAGGCCCGCCTGTAATATGGATTAAGGCGCCTGTTGCTCCGGTAATGTCAACATCGAGCAAAGCATTTTTCAATGTGTCTTCAACAACTTCGTTGACTCTGTCAACTGATTTGCTTTCGCCAACTGCAATAACAGACAATCCCTGGTTTGACATTACGCTTCTAACATCAGCATAGTCCAGGTTGATTAATGATGGTTGTGTGATTGTTTCTGTTATTCCTCTTACTGTTCTTGCTGTTACTTCATCAGCAACTTTGAATGCGTCTTGTATTGGCAGATTTGGAACCAATTCAACAAGCCTGTTGTTGTCAATTACAACAACTGTGTCTGTGCAGGATCTTAATGCTTCAATTCCTTCTTCTGCTTTAACCAGCCTTGCTTTTTCCAAGGCAAAAGGATAGGTTACCATTGCGATTACGATTGCGCCTTGTTCTTTTGCGATTTGAGCAATTATTGGGGCTGCGCCTGTTCCTGTTCCGCCTCCCATTCCTGCGCTCAAAAAGAGCATGTCAACGTGTGACAAAACTTCTTCAAGTGCAGACCTGCTGACTTCAGCTGCTTTTGCCCCGATTTCAGGGTATCCGCCTGCTCCCAATCCTCTTGTAACGCTTTTTCCAATAAGGATTTTTGTCAATTCATCATTAATAATTGCCAAGTGTTGCTTGTCTGTGTTGACAGCTACAAGTTGTGCTCCGGCAATTCCCATGTTTGCAATTCTATTAACAGCGTTGCATCCTGCACCGCCGACACCAATAACCATTATTTTTGGTGTTCCAAATTCTTCAATTTTGTCGTCTTCAGTTGCTTTTGCAGATTTTGTTACTGCACTCTCTATTAGAGTCTTCAAAAATATCACCCCTTTTTCCTATTCTTTCTACTAAAATAAGAAAAAAATAGTTGCATATATTACTGCTAAACTCATTAATATATATTCCATTTTATGTATAAAGCCTAAAATACGCTTCTTTTAAAGAAAAAGCCAGAAAAAACACAAAAAAACATTATTTTCAGTAATTAGCGCCAAAATTAACTCAATTTAATCAATTTTAACAAAAAAAGCGTTAAAATGCCTTAAAATTAAAAAAAAACAGTTTATGATTGACAAAACAACAAAAGAAGAAAAAATGTTCTCTTTTAAGTGATTTTAGGCAGGCTGTTTTATAATTCTTTTTTTATTTTTTCCAGCAATAATTCGAATTTTGTGTAACCTGCTGCCTTATTGAAATGCCCTGCATTTGGAACAAAAATTAGTTTTGCCCCAAGCTTTTTTGCAGTTTCTTTTCCATTCCCTATCCCAACATAAGGGTCGTTATCAGAGTGGAATACAAAAAATTTTTGGCAACTGTTTTTTATTTTTTTCAAGTTGAATGGCTTTCCAATAAACGGCTGGTCGCCTTCCCAGTTTTTTATTGGTTTTATTCCAACTGGCGCTGAAACAATAATTGCCGCTTTTATTTTGAATTCTGTTTTTTCAAGAACCCTGAGCAAAAAAGCACCGCCCAAACTGTGGCCAATTAAAATAGTTTCTGAATTGAAATTATTTTTGTATTTTTCAAAAACCTTGAACCAGTTTTCCAGAGTCTGGTTTTCAGGAGTTGGAAACCGGGGAACAAAAACAGTGCAGTTAAGTTTCCCGAGTTTTTCTTTCAGCCAAGGAAACCAATTTTCTTCCGGATAACCATTTGTTCCGTGAAAAATAAATGCATTTGCCATAAGCCAAACAATTCACAAAACATATTTTAAACTTTGATTAAAACGCTTTTCCTGCTTTCTGCCTGTGCAAGAAAGCTTAATAAACTTTAAGCTAATCAATTTATGTGGCGAGCTAAATTTTTTTAATAAGCCCAAGTAGCTCAGTAGGTAGAGCGCCCGTTGATTTAAATGACGTGGAAAGACAAAAAGAAAGTGGCAAACTACATTTCCGAACGGCGCAGAAAATATAAACAAAAATTGGTTGAACTCAAAGGCGGCAAATGCCAGCTTTGCGGTTATGCAAAGTGCATTACTGCACTCGAATTCCACCACAAAGATTCCAGCAAAGAAGGCCAGATTTCAAAAATTTATAATCGTGGCTGGGAAAGAATCTTAAAAGAAGCTGAAAAAACAATTTTGGTTTGTGCCAATTGCCACAGGGAAATCCACGAAAAACAAAAATCAGGCGAAACTGTTACCTACTTTTAGACGGAGATCGGATGGTCGGTGGTTCAAGTCCACCCTTGGGCGCTTATCTCTAAGTCAAACGCCCTTTCCAATCGGGAGCTTTTAAATGGTTTTCGGTTGGGTAAAGGTGTTTGTTATGAGAGAATATATTCATGCGTATGCAAAGAACTTGGAAGAGGAAATTAAGCGAGTTAATGCTTCTTCTTTGTTGCCGGAAAATAAGGCTCTGATTCTAAGGTTTTATGAGCATAATTTTGCCAAGAGCATTAGTCTGCCAAGAATGGAGCGGCAGATGAGTGTTTTAAGGAAAACAAGCGAGTTTTTGAAAAAAGATTTTTCCTTGGTTTCCAAAGAGGATTATGAACAATTTTTTATTTGGATGAATCGCCAGGGTTACAAGGAAGGCAGTATTTGGACTTACAAAAACGTTTTGCATGTTTTTCACAAATGGTTGAATAATCCTGAGTGTGTTAATTGGTTTCGCTTTAAAAAAATGAAAAACTCTATTTTGCCCGAACAATTATTTGACCAGGAAGACATTTTGAAATTGTTAAAGGCTGGTGTTACTTCTCGTGATAAGGCTTTGCTTGCTTGTTTGTGGGAAACTGGTGCAAGAATTGGTGAAATTGGCAATGCCCGGATAAAGGATGTTTCTTTTGACGAGTTTGGCGGCAGAATTTTGTTGAATGGAAAAACTGGCATGAGAAAAGTCCGTATTGTTCAAAGTGCGCCTTATGTTTTGGAATGGATTAATGAACACCCGTATAGCAAGAATATTAATTCTCCTCTTTGGGTTTGCCTGCATAAAAATGTTTGTGAAAAAATGTGTTATGCCGGCCTTGTAAAAGTTTTGAATTCCATGAGAAAAAAAGCTGGCATTCAAAAACCCGTTAATCCTCATCATTTTCGGCATTCAAGAGCCACTCATATGGCCCAGTTTTTAACTGATGCTCAAATGAAAGAATACTTTGGCTGGGGCCAGGACAGCCAAATGGCAGCTCGCTATGTTCACTTATCCGGAAAACAAGTTGATGATGCTATTTTACGAATGAATGGCTTGAAGAAAAAGGAAGAGCAAAGAGAATTATTGCAAAGACAACCCTGTCCAAGATGCAAGAATCTTAATGAAGTCAACAATTCTTTTTGTGAAAAATGCTGGTTGCCGTTAACACCCCAAGGAATAAGTGAATTGCAGGAAAATTCTGAAAAAAGCCAGGAAAGCGTTGTAAGCCTAATGAAACTAATCGAGCTTGCTGGTTCCAATCCACAAAAAATCAAACAAGCAATAATTCTCATGCAACAAGACTTAGGCAGAGGTGTTTGAATGGAGTTAGCGGTTTTTTTGCAGCAATTGAAAACAAAAAAAGAAGTAGCCGAGACAAACAGATTATTGATTGAACAAAACAAGATTTTAAGGGAGATTAAGAGTCTGTTAGAATTAAAACGATAAGGTTTAATTTTGCTCCAATCAATTTGTATAAAGGTTGTACAAATGGGAATAGAAGAGTTGTTGAAATTCTGGCCAATTATCCCGGAGGTAAAGAAAATAAAATCTCCCTTTCTAAAAAGACTTGGTTTTCGAGATTTAGTTAAAATCGCTTGGTTGGGTTTCACAGGAATAAGCTTTGCTGTAAGTTGGGGAATAGTGATGTTTGTAATGCCCCCATTGGGTAATGTTGAGACCGTTTACAGTAAATTCCAAACAGATATTTTTATACTAAACCTATTTTTTATGGCTCTATTTGGGGCTAGTTTGTACTTACTAGTTATTTACCCAATATCAAAGGAAAATAAAATCCCTGTTCAATTAACAGGAGTTACCAAAACACTGAACTGAACTTTTGCATCATTCAATTTCATGAGTGTTCAATCAAAACAGGCTCAAACCTGTTCAATTCAGACTCCGAATTTTCTTTTCTCTCACTCAATTTGTAATAATTTTTCTGCTGCGAATTTGCAACTTGTTGAGGCAAAGGCATTGACTTTTATATTTTTGGGTCATGGTTTTTGACTCATGTTTGCGGACAATGCTTTTGTTTATGTTTTTGTTGATGAAAGCGGTGATTTGGGTAAGCATGGAAGCAATTTTTTTGTAATCGCCTGCTTATCCACAATCAATCCAAGGCCTCTTGAGAGAATAATCAAAAAAGTGCGTGTGCGCAGGTTGAAGAAAAGGTTGCGTGATTTGCCTGAGTTGAAGGCTAATTCTTCTACCCCTGAAATCAGAAAAGAGGTTTTGCAACGGCTTGTTTCTTGCGATTGCAAAATTGATTTGATTGTTATTGACAAAAGGCAGATTAAGGATTATTTGTATAATGCCAAGAGCCGGCTTTACAATTACTTGTTCGGCTTGTTAATCGAGGATATGGATTTGCAAAAAGCCCACATTGAAATCATTATTGACAAAAAAGATAGCAATCGCTTATTGCGCGATGATTTGAACCAGTATATTTGCAAAAAAATCAAGTTTAATCATGGCTGTGATCATGTTTCAATTAAGCATGTTCCTTCTTTTGCCAACCAGGCTTTACAAGTAGTGGATTTTGTTGCCTGGGCAGCCTACAGAAAATTCTCTTTTCAAGATGAAACCTATTACAAAATAATTGAATCAAAAATAGGAACTCTTAAGCAATTGTGGCAAAACAAACCGGGTTTGAGCAATAACTCGGTTGAAAATTAGTTTAAGCTTTGCCAGCCCACAGCAATTGTCGCGATTATTACAATATTATAGAGTATTCCAACGATTCCAAATAAGGGAAAAAGAAAAAGCATGATGCCTTCAATTATGCCAATAACAGCCAAGATTATTCCAAGAATTGCACCATATTTTTTGTATTTAAATAAGCCATAAGCAGCTATGATTCCAACTATTGCTATTACAAGAAGAATTAAACCAAGTACAATTGCCCCACCACCAATTGCTGCAACCAATGGATTCAAATTAGGTATTGGAAACGGGGTCTGTGGTTGAGCTAAATTTGCAGCGGCAGCAATATTTAAGAATACCCCGCCAATAAGACTTAGTATTCCAAAAATTAATCCTAAAATTCCGCTTAACAATGTAAGTACCGCTGCAATAATTATTGCAGGAGATTTATTTTTTGGACTTGGTTCTGAAACCATTTTAGTTGCGGTGTTGTTTATACTAGTGCCACAGCCGCTACAGAATTTAGAATCGTCTGGAATTTTAACACCACATTTTGGGCAAAACATAATACTATTTTATGTTTTAACCCCTATTTTATTGTTTTGGTGTTGTCCAAAAAATAGTTTTTTGTGGCCCCAAGAAGCTTTTTTTTAAGAGTGCACCTCAAGGTACACGATTAGCTTCTTGGTCTTACCCACTATACTAAGATTAAACCCTCAAGTATTTTAATCTACTGTTTAACCGGCTTGTAAACCACTTGGTTGTTTAGTTTGACTAGCACGTCAATTAAGCCATCTTCTATCCTGTTTAGCTTTGATTCCAGGTATTCTATTCGCTCGCTCAAAGCGTAAAAGTTTTTTTGTGGTGAAGTTGAATTAAAACCTTCCTTGGTCAAATCCCTCATTGTTTCCCTCCAAAATTCTTTCCAATTGCTCTAAAGCAAAAACAAACGCTTTTCCATGCACCTTTTCAAAATGCTCCAAAGACTCATACTTCAACAACAACACCCTTGCGCTTTTCCTTTTCTTTTAACTCTTTCCAGGCCTTGTACTTTTCCAGCAAAAAAACCAGTGATTCTTTATGTTCTTTTTCAAATTCTTCCAAATTTGGTGCCTTTATTTTTTGCAGTGTTGTTTGTAAGCCACTCAAAATTTCACCTAAAAACAATTGGTGTTTGCCAAATTTAAATAGTTTTTGTGAACAAATTCAGCAGAAAAACCCACAACCAAAAAGAAGCCCAAATCACCTAAAATTATAGCTGGCAGAGCCCACAGAGGGCGCCAATTAGGCAAAAGAAGCCCAATTTACCAGCTAACTCTCCCCACGAATAATAGACTTTTCTTTGTTTTTTTGTTAGGTGGTTTTTAATTGGCTTGATAGTTCCATTAGTGTTTTTTGTGTTTGGGTAAAATTGTTTTTTATTTTGTCTAGGCTTGTGTTGTCAAAAGAATAAGCTTTGTTGTCTTTGAGTAGGGTTAATGGTTTTCGGTTTCCTACAAAGTTACCGTGCTTTACTATGTTCCAGGTTTCGTTGAATTGTTCTAATTCTGAAATGAGTTTTTCATAGCCTGCTTTGATTTGGTTTGATTGGGAATTAGCAAAAATTTTTTTTAACTTTTTTAATTTTTGGCCAAAAGAGGCAGGTGTTTTTTCACCTAATGAATCAAAGATGTGTTTGATTACAACTTCAAAACTGCTCGCCATAATCCCAAATTGGCCCTGAATGTTAGCATAATCCTGAAAGCATTCTTCTATCGTATAATCTACCATCAAATCACTAACACCATAGGTTAATTCAAACTGTTTTTAATCCTCTTTTGCTATCGCTCACTTTTGTTATTAATTTAAATAGTTTGTAAGAAAAATAAATCATGATTAATAATATTGATTCTTTGTTGGCAGTTGTTGATTCTGATTTGTCTGATTTGTTTAGTTTTAAAGGTTTTTTTAATAATTCTCTTGTTTCCCTCTTATTGGGCTTGATTCCAATTGTTGGGGTTTTTGCTTACCAGTTTTTGAATAATTTGTTGTTTACTGCTTGGATTCCCTCTAGTTTTTTGTTTTTTTTGGCGTGGTTAGTTTATTCTTTTTTTATTGGGGCAAAAAATGTGCAGGTTACTGTTGCAAGGAACACATTAGCTAAGTTCAAAGGTGATTTTGATTATGCAATAGAACTTGCGTGGCTGGCTTTAGCGCCTTTTATGAATGCGGTTGCGCTTATATTTTTTATAAATGTGTTAGTCGTAGCTTGGCTTTTTTATTCGCAAGGTATTTTTTTGGTTGTTCCTCTTATCGCATCTGCACTATTAGTTTATTCATGTGTTTCTGGCTTAAAAGGCATGTCTCCTTTTGTTAAAAGGACGAGCGATTCGAAAAATTTTATGCAAATATCTCAGAAGAAATTTGATTTTCTAGTTCTTGTGCTTGTTGTGTTCGCAGCAGTTTTTTTATTAATTTCAATATTCCAAAGTTTTTCTTTAATTACAAACTGGCTTCTGGTTCTTGCAACAATTATTTTTGATGCTTTCATTATACTTGTTGTTGCAAGCTTTTTAAGTAGCAAGCAAGCAGAGAAAAAAATAGAACAACAAATTGTTTTGCTTTTAAAATTAAAAGACTCTTTGAATGCATTTAGGGTCAGCAATGAAAAAATCACTAAAGAAAAATTAAAAAAATTCATGTTAGACTATTCAAATGCTAGAAAATGGATTTTTAAAATTGATAATTTCCTATTTCTGAAGTACTATTTTCCTATGCCTACGGATTGCTATTTAATTTCAATAACAGAGCCAACGAGCAGTTAAAATTCTGGTTAACTTTATTCAAGACTTCTTTTTCACCTCCAGCTCACTTGTTTTTTCTTGCATTGTAGTTATTTGTTTGTATGTATCAGTCACTATTTTTAGTCCTGCTTCACTAATGTCAAATTTTTCTCCTCCAAATGTAAAGCAATCATTTTGAAGGTTCCCAAAGTCCCATAAATATTTTTTGTTCACTAGGCCTTCAAGGTGTTCCAAGAGATGTCGAGCCCCGGCAAGATGTCTGATTTTCGGTTCCCTTTCTTTCCACATCTCTTTTATTTTCCCATCTCGCTTCGCAAGGTAATTTATCCATTTGTGGACTTTATCACAGCAAATAAAATAAAAGTGGATATCCAAAAATAATAAGGGGTCTACGCCCGGACCAGGCAAGGTTTTGTCTACTTGAATTCTGTTCCATTGAATGATTGCCCCATTGACATAGTTCTCTAAGATATGTAATGCTATCTGTGCTTCGAATGTCATAATCTTTTTTGAGATGCAAACTGATTTTTAACTCATCTTGTAATTCCAACGCCACTCGTTTTTTCCTTCAAAACTTTTTGGTTTAACCTTTTTTTCACCTCCAAGCTTTTTTTTGAGTTTTTTTCCTTCAAAACTGATTTTTGTCAGCTTAAATCTTTCCCCTGTTGGGTCGGCTGGCGCCTAAAGAATTTAATGCTTCCAAAAATCTCAATGTTTTTTGGAAAAAAACTCTTTTTTTTTCGCTTGGAGGTGATGTAAATGAGTTTTTCCAAAAAAAGTTTTGAAAATGAAGTGCCTCATTGGGCTACAAGGATTTCTCAAAGAGGCAATCCATTCAGCTACGGAATGAGCTTTCCGGAAATGCAAAGAAGGCGAGAACAATGAAACCAGTGCAATTAACTGTTAACATTTCCCAAAAAATAAATATGGGAAATTTTGAATCAAAAGGAATTGTCATTGGTGCCAGTGTTTCTTTGGAAGAATCAGAGGATTTGCAAGAAGCAAAGACTGAATTGTGCCAAAAACTGAAACAATTTTTGGACTATGAAATAAAACAATTAAAGGGGGCATCAAAATGATGCCCTTTATTTTTCACTTAAAAACTCTCTTTTTTGTTAGATGTTCTTTCAATAAGGAACAGAGGAAATCTCCTACAAAAGTATTTTTAAATGAAAAACAGGTATCTTATACGGTAGAGAATATGGATTTTGATAAGGTATATTGTAAGAGCTCTGAAAATATGTCAGAGGTTGCTGACGAGTCTGTTACTTTAATTGTTACATCCCCGCCTTATAACATTAATAATAATTATGGAAATGTTCACAAGAATGGCAGAGCAGTGAAAAGTAAGGGTGCCAAATATGAAGACAATTTGGAAGAGGAAGAATACCGAAAAATGTTAGGTCGCACATTCAAAGAGTGTAAGCGAGTTTTAAAACAAAATGGGTCTATTTGGATTAACATAAAAAGTCGTTTTGTTGATGGGTTTATTGTCCCGCCTTTTTGGATTTTGGATTTCTTTAAAGATATGTTTTTGAAGAACATAATTATTTGGAATTTTGATTGGGGTGGATCAACTGAAAAAAGGTTTAGTCCACGATATGAATTTGTTTTTTGGTTTGTAAAGGATACTAATAACTACGTTTTTAATTTAGACGAGATTAAAGTGCCTGCTCTCAATTATCGCCCTGACAGATTTAAAAGCCAGTGGAAAAACCCTACTGATGTGTGGTATATCCAAATGGTTAGTGGAAATTATCCTGAAAGAACAGCGCACCCTGCTCAATATCCTGAAGAATTACTTGAAAGAATAATTAAAGTTGCTTCAAACAAAGGCGACGTAGTCTTGGACCCATTTATTGGTAGTGGGACGACCTCAAGGGTTGCGAAGGATTTAGATAGGAAATATATTGGTTATGAAATTAATTCAGAGTATGTAAAAATGTGTAATGAAAGACTCTCGTTGCCGCCTAAAAGAAGAAAAAAACAGACAACTGATATAAGGCCACTTTATTTTTATATGGATAATGAAGAACTGGCAAACTATGTTCGTAAGCAAGGGCGATGAAAATGGTTGAAATAAAATATGAATTTGGAGATTGTAGATCGTTACTTAAGAAAGTGGATGATCATTCAATCCGAATGGTTGTTACATCCCCACCATATAATCTGAATAAAAAGTACGGTATTTACACAGACAATCTTCAAATGGGAGAATGGAAAAAATTGCTTGATGAAACAATCAAGGAAATATCAAGAATTCTCACGAATAATGGCAGCTTTTTTTTAAATGTTAGCCCTATTCCAAACAAAAAAACCAAAGAAATAATTCCTTTGGATTCTATTGCTTGGGAAATAGGCAAAAGGAACGGTTTGTTTTTAAGAAATAAAATAATTTGGCACTTTAACAATATGCAGAACTGTGTAAATAGACTTAGTGGCCGCTGGGAAGCCATTTTATGGTTTGTTAAAGACATAGATAACTACGTGTTTAATTTAAAGGACGTAAAAATTCCAGTGATAACTAAAAATGATAAACGATTTGATGCTAGTAGCGGAAGGAATCCGACAGATATATGGTACTTTGATAGAGTGAACAATATGACTAAACAAAAATTAGGAATATCTAAAGCACCGTGTGTTTATCCCGTGCCCCTGATTGAAAGAATAATTAAAATGTCCACTAACAAAGACGATTGGGTATTAGACCCTTTTGTAGGCAGTGGCACAACACTAATAGCATGCAAAAAGCTAGAACGAAATGCAATTGGATTAGAAATAGATGAAAACTATAAATCAATAATAGAAAAAAGACTAAAAACAGAAACTAGTCAAACTAAAATAATTTAGCTTGTTTCTTACTCGCTTTTTTGTTTATAAAAGAAGCCAGGGTTTCTTTGTATTTGCTATCAGGGATACTTTCAAACACCTCATTAATTTCCTTCTCTCTAACAAGTTTACACAAAAATTCTTGTTGAGAAATATTATGTTTAAAAAATAAAACTTTTGCAAAATAGGCGTATTCTCCGCCCTTTGAAAATAAATTCTTCAAAGCATTAAGCGAATATTGTTTACAAACATCACAATCACATTTAAAATTTTTAGATTCAAATTTGTCAATCGGAACATACTGCCAGTAATTATTATCCTTAGCCACAACTTCGCATTTTGAATTAATCAAAGGAGTTAGAAATTTTCCTTCTGAAGCTCTTCTCCAAGGCGAATGACAGTCAAAACTATCAATTCCACAGAGGGATAAAGGAATAATATTTTGGATAGCCCCCACCCCCAAAGCGTGTACGGGCCTGTTGTCATTAACAGATTCTAAAAAATCACGAACTTCTCTCGAAATATCATAAATCAAATCTCTTCTAAGATTTCCCAGGCCCCCTAAAGCAAAGCCATGAAACTCATAACTAATTTTTTTTTCGAGAGCAACAATTTGATGCAAATTATCTAAAAATTCTTGTTTATTTTTTCCATGAAGAGGGGCAAAAACCATTGGTTGCAGAATTTTTTCTTCTTTTAAAATTTTCAAGCAAATTTCTAGTAAGTTCATATTGAATTTTGGATTACTAAAAAATTGCAAATTTTCTTTGTAATTTTGATCAACATGTTCCCCTTTCTTGGCGGTGTATTTGCCAGCCACATCAAAAGCAATTATCACATCAAAGGCGTGTTGTTTTGCAAAGGCTAAGTATTGTTTTATTTCTTTTGTAAAAATTTCTTCAAAGTGTTCCGGGGTTAGTTTCCCATTTTGAACATAATCTCGAAAAATGTTCCCAGAACCAGAATCTAACATTGTTTGTGGGAGCCAACCGGTTTCCTTGTACGTGTACTCGGGAAATGCGCGCTTTTTCTGCTTAACAAAAATAGCTCTGACTTTCTTGAGGAATTTTATAATATCTTCATTTTTTGGAAGCTCAGCCAACACATCTGAATCAAAAGCAACTGGTTTTTTAAAATCAGTATTTAGGTAGTAGTAATTCAGTAATAGTTGAGATTCGCTTTTTTCAAAAATGTCCAGATAACTTACAAAGCGCGAGACGTTTGTTCCCCCTCCACCAAAATTAGAAATTAAGAAATAACAAGGGGTGAGGATTTTTTTATTCTCTTGCAGAAAAGTTCCTTTTCTTATTCCATTATTCTTTTTATTTAGAAGATTAAACATTATTCGCACCGATCTGAATTAAAAAATCATGAATGGGTTTCAAACAAAAAATAGAGGGGTGAATTTTTTCTGTGTGCCCTTTTTTATCAGTTTTTATTTTATTTTTTAAAAAATCTCCTTCTCTAAGTTTTCTTTCAAAGAGTTTTGCACCATTTTGATAATAGTTATATAACTCTCTGATGTCAATGAAAAATAATCCTTTGATGCAAGGAAAATCTAGCCAAAAAAGATAAAAAACTGGAACATTAATTTTACCTTCAAGAAGTAAGGCGTGCTGTTGTTTTAGTTTTTTAGTATCTATCGCCGGCGATCCTTCATAGCACTCTCTGTTGGTTCCTTCTTCTTTATATGCATAAATCCAAGGTGCTGATTGGTATTTAATTTCGACAAAAGCAACAACATTTCCGTCTGAATCAAGTATTTTTGTATCGGGGTATTCGCCTTTTTCGCCGCTTTTTTGGCATGTTATCCCCTTTAGGTTTAGAAAAGTGATAATCTTGTGCTCAAAACGTTTTCCCAACTGAATGTCTAAACCCTTAACAGATTTGTTTCGTGGGCTTAGATAAAATTTCCAACATTCCTTGCAAGTTTGACCCAAACTCGGAATCAAAGAGATATATGCTTGTCTACTAATAACGCTTTTATTTGGATTCAAATAAATTTTTGCATAACATTCTTCGTTTAAAGGGGTGAATTTAAATTGAGTCGGGAATATTTTCGAATTTCTTGTAAATTCAAGTATCTCCTCAACGTCACTAACGAATTCTCTATACAATTCAACATTTTTAGACATAATAGCACATTTAGATACACAAATTCCATCTTAAATTATTAAAAATACCACTTAACTACTTCTGCTGAATGTTTTCAGCGAGTCTTTATATACCTCCTCGGTTGAGTAGT
>JAGVNX010000076.1 GCA_020053055.1 Candidatus Iainarchaeum sp. | reverse complement strand
AGTAACAATATCAACTGCCATCGTGACATCCACTCCTTTTTCAACTGGCGGCCCTGATGGTCGCTTTTCCAGTCTTCCAAGCTTGACTTCAAATTTTTGAATTTTATTTAAGGAAGAAAAGAATTGCTGTTGCTTTTTGTATCCTTCAAGATTTTCTTTTTGATTAACCGGCGCATTGTAATAATAAACTTTTACCAATTTGTTTTTGCCGGACAAAAAATTAGCAAAACCCAAAAAATCCAGATTTGCTTTTCCAAAATTTTTTATCAAATCGTGATAGAGATTGCTGCCGTCAATAAAAACAACAATCCTGCCTTTCAAAACCATAAGAATCAGCATAAAACCCGTCGTTGCCGAAGCAAAGGCGGGGAGATAATATAAAAAAATACTCCCTGCAACCCCATAAAAACCTATCCAAAAATTCGACAATTGCAATTTCCAAAGAAAACTGGGAAGCATTGGCAAAACTCGGAAGTAAAAGAGAAACATTTGATGACATAATAACAAGGCTGCTGAAAGAAAAAAAATAGAGTTATGGAAACGATTTTGCCATAAAAGAGAAACTTCTTGTGCTGTGCAGTTTTTCTATGCGCTTTGTTCTTTTAATGACTCTGCCAAAAAGTCCGAATATTTACCAACCCCCCTTCCCTGCGAATAAAATAGCTCTGCTAATGCTTGAGAGGTATAGTCTTCTTCTTTTAACAAAATGTGAAAAGTAGGGTTGTGATTCTTCCAAAACAAAACCATTGCTGGTTCTTGTTGTAGTAAGTAAAGGTATAACGTTTTTTGTTGTTGGTGGAATCTTTCTATGGTCTCTTCCAGTTCTTTGTTTCGGAATCTTTTTTTTATTGTTTTGGCAATTGCAGTTAGTAGTTTTCCGGCATAAGGTATTGCTTCAATAAAAGTTTCTGCGGTACTGACATTATTTTGAGTTTTTGCAAATTCTTTCCCGTGCAGTTCCTCTAAAAGGCTTATTTTCATTTCATTTTGTGTTATTTGAAACCCGCCCGCGCTTTGTTCTTTGAGTTTTTCTAGTTCTGGAATTGCTTGTGTTAAATCATTTGTCATGTGTTTTTGAGCCATCCTTTTCACTGTTTTTTCAAAGTCTTTTTGCTTGTATAACAGAACGACCGGAACTGCTCTGTAAGAGTTTTTTTCCTTTTCTGGAATGCGATAGAAATCAGATATTACAACTTTTTCGCCATTCTTCAGAATTAATTGATGTAGGTAGGGAAAACTTTTCTCAATTTGGTCAGTGTTTTCTGGCATATTGTCCATATGAATCAGTCTGCATCCTCGGCCTTATACTCGGCTTCTGCTACTCCCGGTAATTTGCCTTTTATGCCAAAACTTCTTTTGATTTTCTTCGCAGTTTTTTGCATTTCTTCATCTTTAAAAAGTTCTGTATCATCCCTAACTGCGATTAAGAGATTTTTTGCCTTTGCCATATCTTCCGAATGCCATTTTTGTTCAAGAGTTTCGTTGTCAGTGCCCCCGGAAGAGCTGAAAATTGCATTAAAATCTTTTGTATGGGTTTCATTGCCGACTCTTTCTAAAAGTGTTTTTGCGCTTCTTTTCCACAAATCAGCCTCAGAGAGATTATATTTCATTGCCCGCACAGAATCTGCCTCGGCAATAAGTCTGTCAAGCCTAATCAATATTTTATCTACAGAATTAATTTTGTGTTTCATTCCAAGCAAGAAACCACCTTCTTGTGCCCGCCAAGGTTATAAATCTTGTAAGCAGTATAGGTTTTTAAACATTCATATCCATCAATAATTTATCTCTTTTTAATTGAATTAATTGAATGTTTTGGTTTCAATTAATGAGTTTTGTTTTAAATCAAAAAATTTGGAGGATGGTTTATATGGCAGATAATAGTCAGCAAGTTGTTTTTCTTCCGGAAGGAAGCAAGAGGACAAGAGGAAGAGATGCGCAGAGAATAAATATTTTGATTGCAAAAGCAGTTGCAAATGCAGTCAAATCCACTTTGGGTCCCAAGGGAATGGATAAAATGATTGTTGATGAATTGGGGGACATTACTATTTCCAATGATGGTGCAACAATTTTGGGAGAAATGAGCATTGAGCATCCTGCCGGAAAAATGATGGTTGAAATTGCAAAAACCCAGGACCAGGAAGTTGGCGATGGAACAACTTCTGCAGTTGTAATTGGCGGAAGCCTCTTGAAAAATGCAGAGGAACTGCTTGATGACGAAATTCATCCAAGCATAATTATCAAGGGTTATAGGCTGGCTGCAAAAAAAGCAAAAGAAATTGCAGCAGAAATTGCAGAGCCGATTTCTTTCAAAGATACAAAGATTTTGAGGGACATTGCTTTGACTTCAATGACTGGAAAAGCAGCAGAATCCGCAGGAGAGCTCACAGACCTTGTTGTAAAAGCAATTATCCAAATTGCAGACGAAGAGGATGGAAAAATAAAAATTGACATTGACAATGTAAAAGTAGAAAAAAAACAGGGTGCTTCGCTTGCAGAAAGCCAATTGATTCAAGGAATTATTATTGACAAGGAAATTGTGCATAACGGAATGCCAAAAAAAATCAAGGCAGCAAAAATTGCTTTGGTTGATGCGGCACTTGAAATAAAAGGCCCTGAAACAGACACAAAAGTTGAAATAAGTTCTCCTGAACAATTGCAGTCTTTTTTGGACAAGGAAGAAGAAATGCTGAGAAAAATGGTTGAAACAGTAAAAAAATCCGGTGCAAATGTTTTGATTTGCCAAAAGGGAATTGATGATGTTGCACAACATTTTCTTGCAAAAGAAGGAATTGCAGCCATAAGAAGAGTGAAACAATCAGACATGGAAGCTCTTGCAAGGGCAACCGGGGCAAAAATTGTTTCAAGAATAAATGATTTGTCAGAAAAAGAGATAGGAAAAGCAGATATTGTCCGGGAAAATAAAATTGGCGGAGACCAAATGGTTTTTGTTGAAGGCTGCAAGAACCCAAAAAGCGTTTCAATGCTAATAAGAGGCGGTTCAGAGCATGTTATTGAAGAAGCAGAACGCGCAGTTCATGATGGCTTAATGGCAACTGCAACAGCAATCAAAGATGGAAAAATTGTTTACGGCGGAGGCAGCCCTGAAATGGAAATGGCTGTAAGATTAAGGGAATTCGCCCAAACAATCGGGGGCAAAGAACAATTGGCAATAGATGCCTTTGCAGAAGCATTGGAAGAAATTCCAAGAACATTGGCAGAAACAGCCGGAATGGACCCTTTGGAAACATTAGTAAACCTGAGGGCAAGGCACAAGGCAAAAGGCGGAAAAACAATCGGCGTTGATGTAATAAGATCAATTATTTCAGATATGAGGCCATTGAATGTTATAGAGCCGCTCTCAGTGAAAACACAGGCAATAACCTCTGGAACAGAAGTGGCAGAAATGCTTCTGCGCATTGATGACATAATTGCAGGAAACAGCAAAAAGCCATCAATGCCGCCAGGCGGAATGGGAGGCATGGGCGGAATGGGCGACATGGAAATGTAACCGCCTTTTTCTTTCTTTTTTTCTAAAAAAGAAAGAAAAATGTAAGTTGCCAAAAAGAAAGAAAAAGAATTCTTTCTTTTCTTTTTTATTTTTTTAGTTTTTTTAATATTTTTTCCAGTTCTTTCTCAAATGCTTTTTTTGTTCCTTCGTTGATTATTATAAAATCCGCCATTGCAATCGGGCCGCCTTTTTCAAGATTTTCAATTTCCGCTTTGTCCCTTGCAGTGCACTCTTTTGCTGAAAGACGCCTTTCATTTCTCTCAGCCAGCCTTTCATGCCTGGTTTTTGGGGAAGCAAAAATTGCAATCAGTTCTAATCCAGGGAAATCTTTTTTCAATGTAACGAGTTCTGCCCAGCTGTACAAGCCGTCAACAACAACATTTTTTGCTGCAAACGCTTTTTTTATTTTTGGCAGTGCGAGAATTGCAATTGCGCCCATTCCCAATTGTTTTCTCAAGTCTTCCCTTGCAATTTTTTCATTTTGCTCTCTGATTTCCAAGCCTCTTTTTTGCGTTTCTTCAAGCACAATTCCGCCAAAATAAACCCTTTCAAACCCTTTTGAAACAAAAAAATTAGAGGCAAAACTCTTGCCGGAACCAGCCATTCCCACAATTACAACGAGTTTCATGAATAATTTAAAAATAGAAACATTTAAAAACAAGAAAAGCATTTCTATTGTTGGTGATTTTACAATGGCTTCTGACTTAATTGGTATGTTGAGGGAACAACTTGTTTTTCCCATTGCGAGCGTGCTTCTATGGTTATTATTGGCTTTGGTGATAATGGTTATTTTTTGGCTGATTTCAAAAGCAGTCAAGAGAATAGTTGTCCAAATACTGCAAAGCTTTGGCGTTGATGCATGGGTTGAAGAACACAAGATTAGTACTGCAATTGGAAACAAAAAAGTTTCAGAAGTGCTTGGAAGCCTTGCAAAATGGTATTTCATAGTTTTTGGCTTGGCAGTAGTTGTTGAAACTCCAGGGCTTTTTGGAAAATTCTTGGGCTTTGAAATATTGCCAATGCCGGGTTTGAGCGAATTTCTCTGGACTTTGGCAAAATACCTGCCAATGGCATTAGGCGGAGTATTGTTCTTTGTTCTGGCCTTGCTGTTTGCAAAATACCTTGGCAATCAAATACTTGTGATTCAGCATAAACTCAAAGGCCTTGCAGCAGGCATAGTAGAAGGATTAATCATAATATTTGCAGCAGTAGTGGCGCTTCAAATGATTCTTGGCAATGCAATTGCCCAGACAATACTCCAATTGCTGCAGATTTTCATACAGCCATTTATTGTTGCATTGGCAATAGTATTTGGGATTGTAGCAGGGCTGGCAGCAGGGCTTGCTTTCAAGGAAGACTTGCAAAAATTTGCCAAGGAAATCAAAAAAGAGTTCTTGTAATCAAAAAAGGGCTTTCACAGCCCTATTTTTCATTTTCTTTTTTTTAATTATTGAATAGGCGGGCAAATCAATACGCTTTTAAACAATTTTGCAAGCCAATAATATTATGAGAAGGGATTTACAAATACTGGGCACTTGAGCCAAAAACTAATTCTTTTAACTGCCCTGCAAAACAAATAAATACAAAAAAGCACATTTTCAATCAATTCAATTCTTATTTAAACAATTGCAATTTAAAATTAACAAAGGAGGATAGCTTTTTGAAGCGGAATTTTTGTCAACTTTTTGGACCTTGCAAAACTTTAGTTTTGCGAGGCATCGTAAAGCTTTGCTTTACAATGAGCGAATGAAATGAGCGCTCTGAAAAAGTTGGCTTTCAAAAACCTGGGAAAAAATTGGAAAAAAGGGCGTGTAGCTCAGCCTGGTTAGAGCAATGGTCTTATAGAGCCTTTTCTTGCAAGCAAGAAAAGCCTCGGGAAAAGAAGCTTTTGCAATGCAAAAGCAGTATTGTCCCAAAAAAGCAAGAGGTTGAAGCAAGCCATAGGCCGAGGGTTCAAATCCCTCCATGCCCACAGCTTTTCTTTGCAGTGCAAAGAAAACCTGGGAAAAGAAACAGTTTTGCCCAGCAAAACTGTAGTTCACTTCGTTCACAGCAAAAAATTTTAAAGTGATTTTATGCAATTGGAACAATTTTCAAGGCAAAAAGAGGAACAGATAAAGGAATTCTGGAAAAAACAGAAAATTCCTGAAAAGGCTCGCAGGCAGAATGCGAAATCCAAAAAGAAATATTATTTCATGGACGGCCCGCCTTATGCCACAGGCCATATTCACATGGGAACAGCCCTGAACAAGATTCTGAAAGACATTGCAATTAGAAGCAGGCGAATGCAGGGCTTTGATGTTTTTGACAGGCCTGGCTATGACACCCATGGAATGCCGATTGAATTCAAAGTAGAGCAAAAATTCGGCTTCAAGACAAAAGAAGAAATTGAAAAATTCGGCGTTGAAAAATTTGTTCAGGAATGCAAAAAATTTGCAACAGAATTCATTGGGGTAATGAACAATGAATTTGACGATTTGGGAGTATGGATGGACTGGAGCAATCCATACAAGACACTTGAAAATTCTTATATTGAAGCAATCTGGTGGACATTCAAAAAAGCAGAGCAAAAAGGCTATTTGTACAAAGGCTTATACCCTATTCATGTTTGTCCGCACTGCGAAACCGCAGTTGCCTTTAACGAAATAGAATATTCAAAACAAACAGATGTTTCTGTTTATGTAAAATTCAGGGCAAAAAATTCTGAAAACAAGTTTTTTGTAATCTGGACAACAACTCCCTGGACATTGCCTGGCAACACTGGAATAATGGTGCACCCGAATTTTGATTATGTTGAAGCACAAGTAGGCCAGGAAATTTGGATTATTGCAAAAGAAAAATTACAGGAATTAATGACTGCAATAGAAGCAGGCTATACAATACTCCGCGAATTCAAGGGAAAAGAGCTTGAAAACCTTGAATACGAAAACCCGTTGAAAAAATTCCTTGCATTGCCTGAAATGAAAAACTGTTACAGGATTGTGCTTTCTGAAAGGTATGTTGACCTTGAAGCAGGCACCGGATTAGTGCATTGTGCGCCAGGCTATGGAAAAGAAGACTTTGATGCCGGAAGAAAAAACTGCTTGCCAACAATAACGACTGTTGCAATGGACGGTTCAATGACAAAAGAAGCAGGAAAATATTCTGGAAAAAAAGCCCGCATTGTTGATTCTGAAATAATAGAAGACTTGCGCAGCGAAAATGCACTTGTTTATTCGCACAATTATGCCCATGATTATCCAATCTGCTGGCGCTGCAAAAACCCATTGCTAATGCTTTCAGTTGACCAATGGTTTTTGAGCATAAAAGAAATCCAGAAAAAAGCAATTGAATTAAACAAGGAAGTCAACTGGGTTCCTTCCTGGATGAAAGACAGGATGAATGACTGGCTTGAAAACATTTATGACTGGCCAGTTACAAGGGCAAGATACTGGGGTGCTCCCTGCCCTATTTGGGAATGCAAATGCGGGGAAAGGCTTGTAATAGGCTCTTTGAAAGAGCTTGAAAATGCCTCTGGGCAGAAACTGAAAAATCTGGAATTGCACAAGCCTTACATTGACGAACAGGTGAAAATAAAATGCAAAAAATGCAGTGCCGAAATGAAAAGGGTTTCTGATATACTGGATGTTTGGTTTGATGCAGGGGTGAGCAGTTGGGCAGCGCTTGGCTTTCCGCAAAGCACGAAATTGTTTGATGCCTTCTGGCCAGCTGATTTGAACATAGAAGGGACAGATCAGGTAAGGGGCTGGTGGAACGCACAATTGCTGTGCTCAATAATTTCTTTTGAAAAAAAGCCATTCAAAGCAATTGCAGCCCACGGAATGGTGCTGGATTTGAGCAAAAAGAAAATGTCAAAATCATTCGGGAACGCGGTCCAGCCAAAAGAAATTGTTGAAAAATATTCGAGGGATTATTTGAGATACATGTTTGCAAAAAAAAGCACTGGAACTGACCTTGCTTTTGAGTGGGAAAGCCTTGAAGAAATCCACAGGTTTTTCAATGTTTTTTTTAACACGTATAATTTTGCAAAAATGTATTTGAACATTGATTTTAAAAAAATTTTGAAAGCAAAAAATTTGCCAGTGAAAAACCAGAATCCGGAAGACAAGTGGATTTTGAGCAAATTCAATTCCCTTGTTTTGGAATGCAGCACAGCTTATGAAAATTGCGAATTTTTCAATGCAGTCAATGCAATAGAAAAATTTGTAATGGAAGAATTAAGTAGGACTTACATAAAAATAATCCGCGACAGGGTCGGAGGGGAAACGCAAAAGGCGCTTGAAGGCGCTTTGGGAACAGTTTTGCTCGGCACTCTTAAGCTTTTAGCGCCGATAATTCCATATGCTTCAGAATTCGTGTACCAAGCGCTGTGCACAAAAGGAATGCCGGAATCAGTGCATTTTTTGCATCTTCCAAAGCCGGACAAAAAAATGATTGATTCAAAGCTTGAAGCAGAATTTGAAAAAACAAAGCAATTGCTGCAGGCAGGGCTTGCCTTGAGGGAAGAACAAAAACTCAGGCTCAGATGGCCATTAAAAGAGCTTGCAATTGTTTCAAAAACAGGAAAAGAATTTTCAAAAACAAAAAGCGTAATTGCAACAATTGCAAATGTGAAAAAAGTTGTTGAAACAACAACAGAGCCAAAAGGCAATTATGCAAAAAAAGAAATTTTGGGAATGCAATTGTTTTTGAACATTGATGCAGACACTGCTTTGAAAGAAGAATGGGAATTCCAGGAATTGCGCAGAAAAATACAGGAACTGAGAAAAAAAGCAAACCTTGCACCAGGCCAAAAGGCAATTCTCCTGTTTGACTGCAATGACCCCGCTTTTATAAAAAAATTTTCAAAACAGATTGAAAAAGAAACAAACACAAAAATCCGCCCTTCAAAAGGCCAAATGGAAAAGCTTCTTGAAAGAGAATTCTTTGTGCAATTGAAATGAAAACAAGTGATAAGAAATGCAAAAAGCCTCTGAAATAATTGATTTTTCCCTTGAAGGAAAAAAAACTGCGGAAGATTTTGTTGCTGGACTTGCAGGGACTGGCTTTCAGGCCTCTCATTTGGCAGAAGCAGTTGGATTAATTGAAAAAATGAAAAAGGAAAAAGCAACAATTTTTTTTGGCTTTACAGCAAACCTTGTTGCATCAGGCCTGCGGGGAATAATCGCGGAAATGTGCAAAAAAAAATTTGTCGATGTTGTTGTTACAACTGCCGGCGCAATTGACCACGACATTATCAAGAGCTTTGAACCTTACCTTAAAGGAAGCTTTAATTTGGATGACATTGAATTGCACAAAAAAGGCATTAACAGGCTTGGAAACATTCTTGTCCCGAATGAACGCTTTGAATTATTGGAAAAAAAAACCCAAGAATGGTTCAAAGAAGTTTTTGCAAAGCAAAAAAACATTTCTCCCTCTGAACTCGCAAAATTTTTTGGCTCTAAATTGGATGAAACAAGTTTTTTGTATTGGTGCAATAAAAATAATATTCCTGTTTTCTGCCCAGGAATAACAGATGGGGCAATTGGCTTGCAAATGTATTTTTTCAAGCAGGACCACAAGGACTTTATTGTTGATGTTACAGGCGACATGAAACAGCTTGCGAATATTGTTTTGAATTCTGATAAAACAGGCGCAATTATTCTGGGAGGCGGAATTTCAAAGCACCATATTATAGGGGCAAATATTCTCAGGGAAGGCCTGGATTTTGCGGTTTATATCTGCACTGCAGGCGAGTTTGACGGAAGCCTGAGCGGAGCGCAAACAAGAGAAGCAAAAAGCTGGGGAAAAATAAAAGAAGAGGCAAATTCAATTAATGTGAATTGTGATGCAACAATTGCTTTTCCCTTAATGGCGGCTGCTTTGAAAGACAAAAAATTGTTATAAGCTTGAAACAAACAACTCAAAAAAGTTTTTAAGATGGCAGAGATTGTATTGCTTTATAATCATGACTTGAACGAAACAGAAGTAACGCGAGAGCTTGCAAAAATATTAAGGTTTCATTTGAAAAGTAGAGGCCACAAGGTAAGGGTTGTAGAACTCCCTAAAGAATGCTCAAGCCATTATACTATGAAAATAGCCCCTGAAGAAAGAAGAAAAAGCAATCCGTTCAAAAATTTTATATCTGCGTTAAAGTCAAATTCTCCCCAGGCAATTGTTGTAGACCTGCACACTACACCAGATTCAGAATGGCTGCCGCAGTTTCTGCCAAAAAGAGATTTTAGTAAAATTCGAAAATTTAGGGCTGAGTCTTTTGAAGACCAATGGCCAATTTCAAGGCCAAACATAGGCCCGATTGGATTGGATTTTCTGCCAAATTATGGAATTTATTATGCTGAAATTCCAGCGAAATACATTGAAGCAAGCGAGGAAATACAGAAATTGGCGCCGAAACCCGGTAGCATTAGTTTTTGGAATTTAAGACAGCACTATTATTTTCAGCAAGCAGATTTAAGAAAAACAAAAGCCGCTAATTATTTGTCAAGGCTTGTAATTCGGAAACTTGCCCACTTAATTGACCAGACAGCAAACACCCTAAACGGGCGCTACAGAGTGCCAAGAAGGAAGCGCCACAAAAGCAGGGTTCCGAGGCGCCCGAGAGTTCGCCTGTTATAAAAAAGCAATGCACATTAGTATTGACGTTTTACAAAAAATTTTTTATTACCAAAATCACTATAATTACAATTATTGCAAATCCAATAAAAAATTCGGGAGTTATTTTTGGCCCAGGTGTTTCCGCATCAAAAAAACGCATTATTCCAATGCTGCTGCTTGGCCCGGAAACGCTTGGCCCTGATTGTAGCTTTACCATAAAAAAAACCTTAATCCAAACTAATTTGAAATTCAATTTTTTTGTTTTAATTAACTATAAATTATTATACTGGTTAGGAATAAAAATAATAAGGTTTAGACATGGAAACAGATAAACTGGTAAAAACTGCTTATCATGCAGTCCTGCTCGTTGTTTTAGTCTTAGTCCTTCTCGGAATCCTTACCTGGACAGGAATTCTAAAGCCGAGCCAGGTTCCAATAGTTGGAAAAGCATGGTGCAATGTTTACTGGGGCGTCCTTGGTTATTCTACGGGAGGCCCAAAAGTATTAATTGTTTACGGCGAAGACGGCCTTGGAAATCCCGACGGGCCTTGTGATGAAGGCCTGCAGCAATGCAGCCTGAAAGAGCTTCTTGCAAATCCCGAAATTTTAGGCATAAGAGCAGATACAATGCGCCTAAACAGCGTTAATCTTGGAAACCTGAAAAATTACAGCCTTGTAATCGTTGAAAAAGCAAGAACAATGGAAACAAAATACATGCGCACGTTCATTGATTATTATGCCCAGGGCGGAAGAATAGTTTGGACAGGAGATGCAGGAACACAGCTTGGCCACGATGACGAATACTTGTATGCAAATGAAAGAAGCGAAACAGACTTGAACAAAATAATCGGGCCATGGGCGAGAAAAGACAAAGACATAATGGTTTCCCTTGACCAATTGCTTTCAGTGGAATACACGACAAATTACTGCAAAATAAAATCTTGCCCCGCAAACCAGCCGATTTACGTGGGAAAACTATTGCCGGAAACAACAGGGACACACTCATTGATTTATGGAATGGGCAGCACTCTTCCCCTCTATGTTTTCAAAGACGAAGATTTTGGAGTTGTCCAGACAATTGCAGGAGGCATTACAACACAGGCACTCACTCTTGATGCACAATCAAATCTCATAGGAACAGACGGCAAGGATTATGGAAACCAATTGCCATTGATTGTTACAAGCGGAATGGGAGACAGGGCAGTTTATTACGCGCTTCCACCGGAATACTATGCAAACCCAAAATTATACAAATATGCAAAACCCGGAAGCCCAGGGCCATATTTTTTGCCAATAGAAAACTTATACTACGGAATGATTTGCGGATAATTCTGCCTAATTTTTTTTGGTAATTTTATATGAAAATCTTTCCAAATGTATCCATAGTTTACAAAAACAAATTTTCAAAGGATTTTGTAAACGGGGTAAATGGCTGGTTTTTTTCCAAAAAAGACTTGATTAAAAACAAGGGGAAAATTCTCACTCTTGACATTGATTTTGGAAATGCCTGCAGCCTGAATTGCCCCTGTTGTTTCAGAAGAAACAACAAGGTTGATTTTAAGGCAAGCAAACTAATGGGCTATGCTGATATTGTTGATGTTATAAAACAGGGAAAAAAACTCGGATTAAAATCAGTAAAATTTTTGGGCGCAGGAGAACCGTTTGAAAACAAAAAACTTCTTGAATTTTTAAGGTTCCTGAAAAAATCAAATATAATTCCAGTAATTTTTACAAAAGGCCATGTAATTGGCGATGATTCGCTTGTAAAAAAATATTTTTTTGATTATGGAATTACAACCGGAAAACAGCTTGTAAAAGAACTTAAAAAAGCAAATGCCAGCATTCTCCTTGGATTCAATTCTTTTGACACAAAAATTCAGGACAAAATGGTTGGCAGAGTAAAAGGTTACGCGCTTAAAAGAAACCGTGCATTGGAACTATTGGCAGAAGCAGGCTTCAACAAAACCAATCCCACTCGCTTGTGCCTTGCAGCAAATCCGATTACCAATGAAAATTATTCAGGGCTTTTTGAAATCTACAAATGGGCCAGAGCAAGAAACCTTTGCACAATTATTTGCCCCACAATGATAAGCGGCAGATGCTCTGAAAAAAAAGTTTGGAACAAAATAACCCCCTCTAAAAAAAAGCTTGTTGATTTATATGCCAAGATTTACAAATTCAATATTGATAAAGAAATCCAGACACTAGGCCAAATAAAAAAAGAAGGAATTTCCCCTTATGCAGGAGCCAGCCCATGCAACCAAATTGCCTGCGGAATGTATGTTACATTAACAGGCACTGTATTAAGATGCCCAGGAGACGATATCACTGTTTTTGGAAATATTTGGAAAGAGCCTCTTAATGCTATTTGGAAAAAATCCGAGAATTTCAAAAGAGCAGGGGCTTTCAATTGTTATTGCCCTCCAAAGGAAGGAAAATCAATTACAAAAAATTTTTATTCAGAAGTAATTAAAAAACTGGAAAAAAGCCAGGCAAAAAACCAAGCCAAAAAGCTTTTAAATAAGAAAGCGGTTATTGATTACAACAAAACAATTAAAAACCTTAAAAGGCAGAAATAATATAGTAATTAACATTTTAATTGGAAAAAATTAATTTAAAATTTGAGGTGTGTTCTGATGTATCCTGAAGAAGGCGGTGCGGCTCCTCCAATAATGGACGGCGGAAGCATGAAATCGAATGTTATGAAAAACCTGGAAGGCTTAATCCCACTTATTCTCATTATTGTCATTGCTGCTTTTTTAGGTGCAAAATTCGGCTTGTGGAATATTCCTTTTTTAAGCGCTGCAGAACCAATGCAGGTGCTCATAATTGGCCAGCCAAGCCCAGAGCTTGAAATTATTCTTGACGCAGACAGAGACCTTGTATGGTACAGGGAAAAAGACCCTGGTGCAATTTCAGTGAATCCTGCTGACCAGCTTGCCCAATATGACTTAGTAATTTTGGACCAGCATCTTGGAGGGAGCATGTATGAAAAATCAGTTTCCAGGACTCTTGGAGAAGGCCTTGAAAATTATGTGAGAACAGGCGGAAAGCTTGTTACAATAATGGATTCAGGCATTTACAGAAGCGGCGGAATTTACGGGACTGGCGTTGCCAGTGACGTTGTTGGATGGACAGCAACTTTCAGGGATATTATTCCTGTTGACTGCGACATGGGAAAAGGAGGCATTCCGACTTGCACAAACCCGATTCATATTACGGGAAGAATTTACAGGGAAGATTATGACAATAAAATAATGGAAGGCATTGAAGTAGCGCCTGCAGACAAGAGATATCCTCCTTTGACAATGATTACTTTTGATGTCAAGCCAAAGGGAAACCAGGCTGCTTATATCAAGAACGAAGTAACGCCAAGCTATTATCCCGCAATAGTTGAAAAAAGGCTTATTGTAGGAAAAAGCATTTACTTCAATTACGACCCAGCTTTGACACCCGGAATCTGGGAAAATACCTTGGAATACCTGAGGTAAATTTCCTTTCTTTTTCTTTTTTAATTTTTTAAAAATTCGAACAGAGCGAACGCCAGTTTTGCAAAACAAAACTGTTTTTTTCCCAAATTGTAAAGCTTCGCTTTATGATGCGTCGCAAAACTTTGTTTTGCAACGAGGCTTTTTTTGCCTTGCAAAGAAAGGCTTTTTTAATGTTTTGAAGCAGTATTTCTAAAACAGCACTGTTTTTGGCAGTGTTAGCGGGTCAATGTACATTGGAGGTATAATCAATGGCTGAAATAAAAGGAAATGAAAACATTGTCTTTGTTGGAAAAAAAGGGACAATGAGCTATGTGCTGGCTGTTGTAACCCAAATGAACCAGCTGGGTGCGAGCGAAGTCTTGATAAAAGCAAGGGGAAGAGCAATCAGCAGGGCAGTCGATGTCGCAGAAATAGTCAAAAACAAGTTTATGACAAACGTAAAGACTGACAGCATAAAGATTTCAACAGAGGAAATTTCTACTGATGAAGGAAATCCTTTGAAATTATCCGCTATTGAAATTAAAATAATCAAGTAATGCCCTTATTTTTTTGAAGGCTGATTTTTTCCTTCAGTTATTTTTTTATAAATCAGATAGCTTTAAATCATTTTTTCCTTATTCTTTTCTTGAGCCTTGGCAATTTTGGCTGCATTGATTTTGCATTGCAATTTTTTTTATTGCAAAACAATTTTTTTTAAATTAGCAATTATTTTTTAAAAAACGTGTTTTTTTATGAACGGGCCTATCTGCTTTGAAGATGCAAAAACAAACCGCTTGTGCAGAATTTGCGAGGCAAAACTCAAGGCCGGCATTATAAACGAGAATGATGTTAAAATCTGGAAAGGACTAGTGAACCTTGCAGAAAAAAGCTTTTTGGACCTGGATTTTTTGAACAGCTTTGAGCTGAACGGAATGCTGGTTATTGTCTGCAAGGGCAATATTGGAGCTTTAATCGGCAAAGCCGGAAAAAACATCAAGGATTTGGAACAAAAGCTTGGCAAAAAAATCCGCATTGTGGAAAAAACCAGTAATGCCAAAGAAACAGCACAGGCCCTGCTTGGATATGCAAAAATAATTGCCATCAACAAGGTTTTCAAGCCGGATTCGGAAGAATTGAAAATAATGCTTTCAAAACAGGACGGGAAAAGACTCAAGCAAAAAGAAGAAACAGAAAAAATCCTGACAAAAATTCTTGGTTCAAAAACAACAATTGAATTTGTTTAAACTATTTTTTTTAGCCTGCAAAATAATTTATATACCAATAAACAATACTTTACAGTAACCGAGTTGTTATTGGAGACTCTGATGGCTAATAATCTTATTGATAATTATTGGGCAAAAGATTCCGCAGAATTGTTTTCTGTTCTGGAAACTTCTGAAAACGGGCTTTCAGAGGATCAGGCAAAGCAAAGGTTACTGCACAATGGTTTCAATGAAATTCCCCTTAACGGCGCCAGAGAGGTTTATGAACTTGTTTGGGCCCAATTCAAAAGCCCGTTGGTTTTGATTCTGATTGGCGCTGCCATCATTGCTTTTTTTTTGGGCGATTCAATTGATGCAATTGTAATTATTGCAATTGTTTTGCTGAATGCTGTTCTTGGTTTTTTTCAGGAATTCAAGGCAGAAAAATCATTGCAGGCATTGCAAAAATTTATTGGAACTTATGCAAAGGCAATCCGTTCCGGCGAGCTTTTGGAAACAGAATCCAAAAATCTTGTTGTTGGAGACATTGTTTTTCTGGGAATCGGCGATTTTGTTCCAGCCGATATCAGGCTTTTCAAATCCAAAAACCTTTCAATTGATGAGTCTTCTTTGACGGGAGAATCAATGCCGGTTGCAAAAGACTCAGAACCAGTTATTACCAACGATTCTTCGCCGCAATCTTTGCACAACACTGTTTTTATGGGAACTTTTGTTTCAAGCGGTTTTGGCTATGGCATTGTTGTTTCAACAGGCGTGAACACGGTTTTTGGAAAAACAGCTGGCTTGCTGAAGCAAACCCGGGCAGAAACAGATTTTAACAAAAATATCAGAAAATTTGGGTCTTTTTTGCTTAAAATAGTGCTTGTAATGACAATTTTTATTTTCATAGTAAACGCGTTTCTGGGCAAGCCTGTTTTTGGTTCCTTATTGTTTGCAATCGCCCTCGCAGTTGGAATTACTCCGGAAGCATTGCCCATAGTAATTACAATCAGTCTTTCAAGGGCTTCTTTGAAAATGGCAAAGGAAAAGGTTGTAACCAAAACCCTTGTGGCTGTTGAAGACCTGGGAAACATGGATATTTTGTGCTGTGACAAGACAGGAACTCTGACAGAAGGCGAATTTGCATTGCAGGATTATAAAACAATTGACGGCAAAAAAGATTCAAAACTGATGCTTTATGCACTGCTATGCAATTCCGCAAAAAAGCATGGCAAAAAAATTGTCGGGAATTCTATTGACAGGGCTATTCTGGCAAGCAAAGAAGCGGAAAAAATTTTTCCTGTTTACAAAGAATTCCGGGTTATGGATGAAAACGAATTTGATTTTGAAAGAAGAAGAATGAGCGTAATTGCCGAATCAAAAAACTCTTCTGTTTTGATTGCAAAAGGCGCCGTAGAATCAATTCTCCAAATCTGCACAGCTGTTCTGGAAAATGGAAAAGAAAAAAAATTGTCTCCCGAATTAAAATCAATGGTTTTAAGCCAGGCTGAAAAATTTTGGGCTGATGGTTATTATGTTATTGCTGTTGCAGACAAAAAATTTGCAAAAGAGCAAATTTTAGAAAAAGATGAAAACAACATGGTTTTTTTTGGATTCCTGCTTTTTTTAGACCCTCCAAAAAAAACAGTTAAAGAATCATTGCTTTTGCTCAAAAAGCTCGGCATTAGCATAAAAATTCTTACAGGAGACAATCCGATTATAACAAAAAAAATCTGCAGCGAAGTTGGCATTGAGCCTGTTGAAAACAAAATTATTTCAGGAGAAGAGCTTGAAAAGCTTTCCCAAAAAGAATTTGAAGATTATTGCAACAAATACAATGTTTTTGCAAGAATAACCCCGTCGCAAAAATTCAGGATTGTTTCAGCTTTAAACCGCGAAGGCCACATTGTTGGAGTTTTGGGCGATGGAGTCAACGATGCGCCTGCTTTGAAAGCAGCGGATATTGGAATTTCTGTTGATTCCGCAGCCGGAATTTCAAAAGAAGCAGCTGACATAATTTTGCTGAAAAAAAGCCTGAGAGTTCTTGCCGATGGCATAATGCAGGGCAGAAAAATCTTTGGCAATATTACAAAATACATTTTGAACACAGTCAGCGCAAATTTTGGAAACATGTTTACAGTTGCAGCCTCTTCGTTTTTTTTAAAGTTTATCCCCCTATTGCCCAGCCAAATTTTATTCAACAATCTTGTAAGCGATGCCCCATTGCTTGCTATTGCAACAGACAATGTTGACGAGGAATTTGTTAAAAAGCCAAAAAAATGGAATATTAATTTGATTTTCAATTTCATGGTTGTTTTCGGATTGCTAAGCGTTGTTTTTGATTTAGCCCTGATTGTTCCATTGATTACTTTTTTTAATGCCCCAGAAGCAGTTTTCAGGACAGCCTGGTTTATTCTATCAGCGCTTTCAGAAATAATAATTACTTTTGCGATTAGAAGCAGAAGGCCTTTTTATAAAAGCAGGCCAAGCAAATTACTCTTGGTTTTGTCAATCCTGACAATAATTTTTACAGTCGGCATTACTTATACAGGGATTGGCAATGTTTTATTTGAATTTGTGGCATTGCCCCCCGCAATTCTTTTATTCATAGCAGCATTGCTTATTCTTTATTTTGCAGCAGCAGAAATAGCCAAGCACTTTGTATTCAAAAAATTTGAATTATAAAAACAGCTTTGCAAAAAAAATAAAGTTCTGCGCAAAAAACCCTGAAAATGCACAAAAAGGGTTATGCTTCCTGTAATCCCAAAAATTCTTTTATTTCACTTATTTTTCTCGGGTTGATTGAAACGTGCTGTTCATTGGTTGATTGCTTTGAAAGCAAGAAACCGCTATTGATTAGCTCCTTGATTGCCTGCTCTATTTCTTTTTGGCCTTTTT